>NZ_BAAALT010000022.1:0-74081 GCF_039528515.1 Luedemannella flava | reverse complement strand
CGCCGGGCGGCCGCCGCCCGGCTGGCCGAGCTGGCCGGAGCCGGCGTGCCGGGGGCCGACCCGGTCGACTGGTGGGGCCTGCCCGAGCTGTCCGACGACGGCCCGCTCGGCGAGCCGGGCGCGCCCGTACGCGTGTCACCGTCCACCGTGGAGAGCGTGCTGCGGTGCGGCGTGCGCTGGCTGCTGGAGCGGCACGGCGGCAGCGAGCCCGAGACGGCCCGCCAGGGCGTGGGCAACCTGCTGCACGGCGCGGCGATGCTGGCCGAGGACGCCGCGACCGACCCGCAGGTGCTGCGCGACTACGTCGCCCAGCACTTCGACTCCATCGAGCTGGCCGCCGTCTGGCTCGGCGACCGGGAACGCCGCCGCAGCGAGCTGATGGTCGACAAGCTGCTGCGCTGGCTGGCCGCCAACCCGCGCCGGCTCATCGCGATCGAGCGGGAGTTCGTGGCCCGCCTCGACCCGCAGTTCGCCGACGACCCCACCGTGGAGCTGAAGGGCCGGGTCGACCGGCTGGAGATGAACGACGACGGCTCGCTGGTCGTCATCGACCTGAAGACCGGCAAGACCCCGCCGACCGTCGAGGAGGCGCAGGAGCATGCGCAGCTCGCCGCCTACCAGGCGGCCGTCGAGGCGGGCGCGTTCGAGGAGGGTGACGTCTCCGGCGGCGCCGAGATCGTGTCGCTGGGCTCCGACAGCAAGGCCGCGGCCGTGCGGTCGCAGGCGGCGCTGTCCGAGTCCGGCGACCCGGGCTGGGCGAAGGCGATGGTGCGCCGGGCCGCCGGCGCGATGGCGCACAACACGTTCACCGCCGTCGTCAACGACTCGTGCCGGTTCTGCCCGGTGCGCACGTCGTGCCCCGTCAACGCGAAGGGACGGCAGGTGACCGGCGAATGACCACCGCGATCGGCCCCCGGTTCACCCCGGACGAGCTCGCCCGCCGGCTCGGCCTGCGCTACCGGGTCAGCCCGCAGCAGCAGAAGATCATCGCGGCGCCGCCGGACGAGCCGTTCCTGGTCGTCGCGGGCGCCGGCTCCGGCAAGACGGAGATGATGGCGCTGCGGGTCATGTGGCTCGTCGTCAACCAGCACGTCCGCCCCGACCAGGTGCTGGGCCTCACGTTCACCCGCAAGGCGACCGGCGAGCTGGCCCACCGCATCCGGCTCTACCTCGGCCGCGCGGTGCGCCTGCTCGGCCGCGACGCGCAACTCGCGGGGGAGCCGACCGTCTCGACGTACCACGCGTTCGCGGCGCGCATCGTGCGCGAGCACGGGCTGCGGGGCGGCTACGAGCCGTCCGCGCGGCTGCTCAGCGAGGCCGCCTGCTGGCAGCTCGCCGACGCGGTGGTGCGCCAGTACGACGGCGACATGGACGCCTTCATGCTCGGCCATCCGAGCGCCACGGCCGCCGTCCTCGCGCTCGCCGGGGAGCTGGCCGAGCACCTGTGCGACCCGGCGGACGTGTCCCGGTTCACCGGCCGCCTGGCGGCCGAGGTGCTGCAACGCAGCTCCGACAAGGTCTACGCGCCCACGCAGGGCGTGCTCGACCGGCA
Source organism: Luedemannella flava (assembly GCF_039528515.1). NCBI lineage: Bacteria > Bacillati > Actinomycetota > Actinomycetes > Micromonosporales > Micromonosporaceae > Luedemannella > Luedemannella flava. Next base: position 72,529 of record NZ_BAAALT010000022.1, on the reverse strand, counting down.
GCGGGCGCGGCTCGCGCTGCTGCCGCTCGTGCGCCGCTACGCCGACCGCAAGGCCGGCGTCGAGGCGATGGACTTCGGCGACCAGCTGCGCCGCGCCGCCGAGGTGGCCCGCGACCATCCCGAGGTCGGCGAGGTCGAGCGCGACCGGTTCCGGGTGGTCCTCCTGGACGAATACCAGGACACCTCGCACGCCCAGGTCGTACTCCTGAGGTCGTTGTTCCACGGCGGACATCCGGTGACCGCGGTGGGTGACCCCTGCCAGTCCATCTACGGCTGGCGGGGCGCGGGCGCCGGCACGCTGGACCGCTTCCCCGACGACTTCCCGACCGCGGCAGGCGCGCCCGCCGCGATCGGGTCGCTGTCGGTGAGCTGGCGCAACGCCCCCGAGATCCTCGCGGTCGCCAACGAGGTGAGCGCCCCGCTGCGCTCGACCGGCCTGCGCGTGCGCGAACTGTCCGCGGCGCCCGGCCGGGCCGAGGCCACCCCGGACCACCCCCGGGTACGCGCGGCGCTGCTCGACTCCTACCTGGACGAGGCCGAGTGGCTCGCGGACCGGATCGACCAGGCCTGGGAGGACTGGCGCGGCGGCACCCCCGCCCCCACCACCGCCGTCCTGGTGCGTACCCGCAAGCAGATCCCGGTGATCGAGGCGGCGCTGCGCGAGCGCGGCCTGCCGACCGAGGTAGTCGGCCTCGGCGGCCTGCTCGACACGCCCGAGGTCCGCGACATCGTGAGCACCCTGCGCGTGCTCGCCGACCCGACGGCCGGCGGCGCGCTGCTGCGGCTGCTCACCGGCGCCCGCTGGCGGCTCGGCCCGCGCGACATCGTGGCGCTCTACCGGCGCGCCCGCCACCTCGCCGGCGACCGCCGCCCCGCTGAGGAGGCGCCCGTCGCTGACCGCCTCGACGCCGCCACGCTGACGGAGGCGCTCGACGACCTCGGCCCCGTCGACGGGTTCTCCGCGACCGGGCACGCGCGCCTCGAACGGCTCCGCGACGAGCTGCGCGGCCTGCGCCGCCGGCTCGGCCAGGCGCTGCCCGACCTGGTCGCCGACGTCGCGCACACCATCGGCCTGGACGTCGAGGTGGCGGTCCGCGCCCACACGGGACGGGCCGTCAGCTCGGCCGGGCTGGCCCGGGCGCACCTCGACGCGTTCGGCGACGTGGCCGCCCGGTTCGCGGAGGAGAGCGAGGGCGCCACGCTGAGCGCCTTCCTGGCCTACCTCGACGCCGCCGAGGACGAGGAGCGTGGACTGCCGCCCGGCGAGGTCGAGGTGCTCGACGGCGCCGTGCAGATCCTCACCGCGCACGCCGCCAAGGGCCTGGAGTGGGACGTGGTGGCCGTCGCCGGCCTGTGCGCCGGCACCTTCCCGGACGCCGCGGCGAAGTCCGACAACTGGCTGCGCGGCCTCGGCGTGCTGCCGTTCCCGCTCCGCGGCGACCGTTCCGGCCTGCCGGAACTGTCCCTGGCGGGCGCGCAGGACGGCGCCGGGGTGCGCAACGCCGTCGAGAAGTTCGACGCCGACTGGGCCGCCCACCACGAGCGCGAGGAGCGCCGGCTCGCGTACGTGGCCGTCACCCGCCCCCGCCACCTCCTGCTGTGCAGCGGGTACTGGTGGGGGGAGAACGTGAAGAAGCCGCGCGGCGCCTCGCCGTTCCTGGAGGAGGTCGCGCAGGCGTGCCGGGCGGGCGCGGGTGTCGTGGCGCCCTGGCGCCCCGCGCCGCCGGACGGCGAGTCCAACCCCACCATGGCGATCAAGGCGCTGGCGGTCTGGCCGGTGGACCCGCTGGGCGCCCGCCGGCCGGCGCTCACCGAGGCGGCTGACCTGGTGCGATCGGCGACCGACGAGGGACCGGAGCTGACCATCGCCGAGCAGGCCGAGGCCGACCGGTGGGCGTTGGAGACGCAGCTGCTGCTCGCCGAGCGGGAGCGCGAACGCAGCCGCTCGGTCATCGAGGTGGCGCTGCCCGCGCACCTGTCGGTGTCGCAGCTCGTCGCCCTGCGCCGCGACCCCCAGCGGCTCGCGCGCCGGCTGCGCCGCCCCCTGCCCGAGGCCCCCGACGTGTACGCCCGCCGGGGCACCGCCTTCCACCTCTGGCTCGAACAGCGCTTCGGCGGCGCGCCGCTGCTCGACCTCGACGAGCTGCCCGGCTACGGCGACCTGGACCCGGCCCCCGACGAGCACCTCCTGGCCCTGCAGGAGGCGTTCCTCGCGTCCGACTGGGCCGACCGGGTGCCGGCCCGGGTCGAGGTGCCGTTCGCGACGGTCGTCGCCGGGGTGGTGGTGCGCGGCCGGATGGACGCCGTGTTCGCCGAGCCCGACGGCGGCTACACGGTCGTCGACTGGAAGACGGGCAAGGAGCCCGTCGGCGCGGCCGCCGACGCGGCGGCGGTGCAGCTGGCGGCGTACAGGCTGGCCTGGGCCGAACTCATCGGGGTGCCGTTGGCGCAGGTCGGGGCCGCGTTCCACTACGTCGCGTCCGGGGTCACCGTGCGCCCGGTGGACCTGCTCGACGAGGCCGGGCTGACGGCGCTGGTCGCGGCGTTGCCCGAGGCCGCTACATGAAGCGTTGGTCACATTCGCGTGCAGGTTGTGTGGTGTTCCGGTCGGGAGGCCGTCACGTGCGCCATCCTGTCGCGGGGGGTTGAACACGATGACGACGTCGGGTGCGCGGGAGATGCTGGTGGTGGTCGGCCTGGCCGTGGTCGGGCTGATCATGGCCGCCGTCGTCACGTTCGCGTTCGACGGCCAGAGCCCCATGTTCCCGCCGATCGTGGACATCACGTCGCCCGACGGGCCGCTGCCCTGACGGGGTCGTGACGTCATGCCTTCCGAGTTCCCCTCGGGCGCGGTCACCGGTCGCGCCGAGACTCCGTGGTGGCCGGCGGAGTCCCCGCCGCCGCCCGCACGCCCACCCCGGAAAACCTTTCTCTGGTACGGCGGGGCGGCCGCCGCCATCGTCGCGACCGGGCTGGTCGTGGTGCTGATCCTGGTGCTCAACGGCGGCATCGGCGACGGCACCGGTCCCCTGTCGGGGCGCCCGGCGCCGCCCCCGGACGTGCGACCCACCCTCGCCCGGCTGTGCCCGCCGCCGACGGGCGGCGAGGCGTCCCCGCCGCCATCGGCGCCCGCGGTGCCTGAAGGCCCCCGGACGGTCGACGAGCGGGCCGGCATCTCCTACCGCGCGTACGGCGCGCCGTGGAAGACCTGGCCGTACCTGTGGCGGATGGGCACCCTGGAGGTCCCGTACGGCAGCGGCCAGTTCTTCGTCACCGAGGTGTACTCGCAGGGCGACTACCTCGCGTCGCTGCTGAGCGCGGCCGTGCCCGCCACGGTGAACGACAGCTTCGCCGTGGACCTGGCGTGCACGGGCCGGCAGGTGGCCGCCGACGTGCGCGCGGAGTACTACCCCCAGCCCACCCGCATGGAACCGTTGCGGGAGGAGAGCACCACGCTCGGCGGCCGGCCCGCCTGGGTGACGATGTTCCGGCTGAGCTTCACGGCGTCAGGCCTACGCGCGACCAGCGAGCTGGTGGCGGTCGCCCTCATCGACGTGGGGCGCCCCACGGCCGCCGTCCTCTACGTCTCCGTCCCCAACACGGTCGCCGACTGGGAATGGATCGTCGACGACGTCCTCACCTCCGTCCGCCCGGTGTAGTCGTCACCCGAACGGGTGACGACCTGTTTGCGATGTGTGCCGGGTTTCGCCTTAATGGCTTGGTGACCGCGCCCCTTGCCGCCCGCCGAGTCGGCGTATACATCGATGGTTTCAACCTCTACTACGGCGGCCGTGGCCTGGTTGGCGGGCGAGGTCAGCCCGGATGGCGTTGGCTGGACCTGCGTCGTCTGGCGGCCACGATCATCGCCCAACATTCGGGTTGGTCCGATGCCTGCGTCGTCCGGGTGGTGTACTGCACGGCCAAGATCGACGGCGCTGGCAATCCGGATGGAGCGCGGGATCAGAACATCTACCTCCGGGCCCTTCGCGCTGCTGGGTCGGTGGACGAGATCGCGCTAGGGCACTACGTCAATCGCGTCGCGTACGCGCCGTTGGCGGTGCGTGGTCCGCAGGGTAGGCCGGTGTTGGCGAGCCCGGCCTGGCCGGTCATGGTGCAGGATGCCGCCGGTCAGCGTTCCGCCGACGCCAGGTTCCTGGTTTCGGTGGCTAAGCGCGAAGAGAAGGGCTCCGACGTCAACGTGGCCGCCCATCTCCTACTCGACTTGCTGCGTCATCAGCGTATTGACGCGGCGGTGGTCATAAGTAATGACAGTGATCTTGCGTTTCCGATCGCTCAGGCGCGGGAACTTGTGTCCGTTGGCCTGATCAATCCCAGCGCGGGGTACTTCGCCGGCGCGCTGAATGGCGATCCGAATCTGGGTCCGGGTGGGCATTGGTGGTACCGGCTCACAACTGCCGATCTTGTATCCGCTCAGTTACCGAAGCAGGTCGGTGCCATGACCGCCCCGGTTGGCTGGTGACGGGATGGGCGCTTTGACGCTTCTGGTGACGCGTGCAACACTGGGGGCATACACCGCCCGACCCCTTTGTGGGTCGGGTTTTCTTTTGGCTCAGTTGCCAGACCGGGCGACATGGCGGTTGCGGGGATCCTCGCGGGCGCATGCGGGGGCTGAAGCGGTTAGGGTCGTGGCGTGTCCGGTCTTCGATCTGCCTCAGACCTTCCCGCCGCACTCATCCCGACTGTCCCGTACGAGGTGGTCCGGTTCACGCTGCCCAACGGGCTGCGGGTGGTGCTCTCGCCCGACCGGTCCGCGCCCGTGGTGGGCGTGGCGGTCGTGTACGACGTGGGTATCCGCTCCGAGCCCGAGGGGCGCACCGGCTTCGCGCACCTCTTCGAGCACCTCATGTTCCAGGGCTCCGAGAACCTGGAGAAGTTGGCGCACTTCCGCCACATCCAGGGCGCGGGCGGGACCTTCAACGGGTCCACCCACCTCGACTACACCGACTACTTCGAGACCCTGCCGGCCAACGCGCTGGAACGCACCCTGTTCCTGGAGGCGGACCGGATGCGCGGCCCTCGCCTGACCGAGGAGAACCTGCGCAACCAGATCGACGTGGTCAAGGAGGAGATCCGGGTCAACGTCCTCAACCGGCCCTACGGCGGCTTCCCGTGGCTGAAGCTGCCGCCGGTCATGTTCGACTCGTTCGCCAACGCCCACGACGGCTACGGCAGCTTCGAGGACCTGGAGTCGGCCACCGTGAGCGACGCGGCGGACTTCTTCGCGAAGTACTACGCGGCCGGCAACGCCGTCCTGGCGGTCTCCGGCGACCTTGCCGTGGACGAAGCGAAGCGCCTGGTCGAGGACCACTTCGGCGACGTGCCCGCGCGCCCGGCCCCGACCCGCCCCGACTTCGCCGAGCCCGACCTCACGACCGAGCGCCGCAACGCGTACACGGATCCGCTGGCCCCGCTGCCCGCCGTGGCGGCCGCGTGGCGGGTGCCGGACCCGGTCGCCGACGTCGAGGCGTACCTGCCGTTCGTCGTCCTCGCGGAGGTGCTCACCGACGGCGACGCGTCGCGACTGGTCCGGCGGCTGGTGCTCAAGGACAGGTCGGTGACCAGCGTGGGCGGCTACATCGGCTTCATGGGGGAGCCGTTCGAGGTCCGCGACCCGACGGCCATCCTGCTGCAGGCCCACCTGCCGGCCGACGCCCCGAGCGGCGGCGTCGACAACGTCCTCAACGTGATCACCGAGGAGGCCGACCGGCTGGCCCACGACGGGCTGGAGCCGGGCGAGCTGGCCCGGACGATCGCCCGCATGGGCACCCACCTGCTGCGCGACACCGACGCGGTGCTGGGTCGGGCGCTGCGGATGGCCGTGGTCGAGCAGCAGCGCGGCGACGCCGGTCTGGTCGGCGAGCTCCCGCGGTTGCTGTCCGCGGTGACGGAGGAGCAGGTCCGCGCGGCGGCGGCCACGTTGGTCGCCGACCGGCGCGCGGTGGTCGAGGTTCAACCAGGAGGGGGTACGCGGTGAGCGTGGCGACGGGGACGCGGGCGCTGCCCGACCTGGGGCCGAACCGGGAGCTGGCGCTGCCGGAGAGCGCGGAGCGCACGCTGGACAACGGGCTGACCGTGATCGCGATCCGGCGCGCCTCGGTGCCGCTGGTGGAGGTGCGGCTGCGGGTGCCGTTCGGCGCCGTGACGCCCGACCCGACGGCGCTGGCCGGCGGGGCGGTGCTGAGCCAGACCCTGTTCTCCGGCACGGCCGAGATGTCCACTGTGGACATCGCGGCGGCGCTGCAGACGGTCGGCGGCGCGCTCTCGGCCGGCATCGACCCGGACCGGCTGCTGGTCACCGGCAACGGCCTGGTCGACGGGCTCGACCGGATCCTGGGGATCACCGCCGACGTGCTCACCGGCGCGGCGTACCCGGCGGACGAGGTGGTGACGGAGCGGTCCCGGCTCGCCGACCGGATCCAGGTCGCCCGCAGCCAACCGGCGCACCTGGCCCGCGCCGCGCAGCTGCGCCGCATCTACGACGGCCACCCGTACGCGGTGCAGACGCCCGAGCCGGCCGACGTGGTCGCGGTGGACACCGACCGGCTGCTGACGCTGCACGCGTCGCGGGTGCACCCGGCGGGCGCGACGCTGGTCATCGTGGGCGACCTCGCGCCGCAGGCTGCCCTGGACGCGGCGGAGCGGGCGCTGTCCGGCTGGGCGGGCGTGGGCGTGGACGCCACCACCCCGCCGATCCCGGAGCTGACCACCGGCCCGGTCGTGCTCGTGGACCGGCCCGGCTCGGTGCAGTCGTCGCTGCGGCTGGCGCTGCCGGCGGTCACCCGTACCCACCCGGACCACGCGCCGCTGCAACTGGCGAACCTCATCTTCGGCGGCTACTTCTCGTCCCGGTGGGTGGAGAACATCCGCGAGGACAAGGGGTACACGTACAGCCCGCACTCGATGATCGACCATTCGGTCGCCGGCTCGTCGCTGCTGCTGTCGGCCGACGTGGCCACCGAGGTGACCGGCCCGGCCCTGCTGGAGACGTGGTACGAGCTGGGCCGGCTGGCCACCCTCCCGCCCGGCGCGGAGGAGCTGGAGCAGGCCCGCCAGTACGCCCTCGGTTCGCTGCTGCTCGGCATGTCGACGCAGTCGGGCCTGGCGGGGCTGGCCAGCGCGTACGCGGGCTTCGGCCTGCGGCTGGACTACCTGGTCGAGCACGCCCGGCGGCTCGCCACGGTGACCGCGGACGAGGTGAGCGAGGTGGCGTCGCGCTACCTGGCCCCGGCGAAGGCGGTCACCGTGGTCCTCGGCGACGCCGACAAGGTCGCCGGCCCGCTGGCGAGCCTGGCGGCGGTGGAACAGACGCGTGTCGACGCCTGACGCACCGGTGGCGCGGGGCGCCCGGCGGCCCCCGCCGCTGGCGCGCTCCGCGCTCGACCGCGCCGCGCACCACCGCACGGACCCGGAGTGGCTGGAGGCCGCCTGGGACCGGGCGCGCATCCTCGTGGTGTCGGACGGCCGGGCGCTGGCCGCCGAGGGCCGCCTGGTGCTGTTGCGCTCCACGGAGCTGCCGGTGGCGTCGGACGGGGCGCTGCCCGAGCGCATGTTCCTGGGCGTGGACGCCGACGGCGTGCCGTACTTCGCGGTCGCGCAGGACCTGCCGGACGTGCCCGGCGCGGCGCCGGTGGGCCTGCGCGAGGTCGGCCACGAGCTGTCCGACCTGGACGCCGGCCTGCTCATCACGGCGGTGTCGCTGCACAACTGGCACTCCCGCCACCGGTACGCCCCGGGCAGCGGCGCGGTCATGGAGGCCCGCGAGGGCGGCTGGGTGCGGGTGGACCCGGACGGCACGCACGCCTGGCCGCGCACCGACCCGGCCGTGATCGTGCTGATCCACGACGGTGACCCCGGCCCGGCCGGGCGGTGCCTGCTCGGGCACAACGCGGCCTGGACGCGGCCGGGCGCCCCGGCCGGGCCGCGGCGCTACTCGTGCCTCGCCGGCTTCGTGGAGCCGGGGGAGTCCGCCGAGCAGGCGGTCGTGCGCGAGGTGGCCGAGGAGGTGGGCGTGGCCGTCCGCGAGCTGCACTACGAGGGCAGCCAGGCCTGGCCGTACCCGGGAAGTCTGATGCTGGGGTTCTCCGCGGTGGCCGACCCGGACGCGCCGGTGCGGCTGGACCCGACGGAGATCGCGGACGCCCGCTGGTTCAGCCGCGCCGACGTGCGCGCGGTGCTCGGCGGGGCGACCGGCTACGACTTCGCGGTCGCGCCGCCGTCGTCGATCGCCCACTACCTCATCTCGGAATGGGCTTTCGCCTAGCCGATGGTCGCGAGCTGCTGCTTGACCTGGACGATCGAGGGGTTCGTGAGCGCGGACCCGTCGGCGAAGCGGACCGTCGGCACGGTCTGGTTGCCGCCGTTGACGCTCATCACGAACTCGGCCGCGGCCGGGTCGTGCTCGATGTCGATGACCTCGTAGGCGATGCCCTCCCGGTCGAGCTGCGACTTGAGTCGGTGGCAGTAGCCGCACCAGGTGGTGGAGTACATCGTGAGCATGGGGGACGTTCCTTACGTGCCGAGGGGAAAGATCAGCCTATCGGTGGCAACATCGAAGAGGCTGAGATGATGCCCGGGTGTGGCGGGAGACGCAGTGACCGGTGATGCCGTGCGGGCGGTGCTCGACGGGCTCGACGAGGAGCAGCGGGCCGCCGTGACCGCGCCTGCCGGGCCGGTGTGCATCCTGGCCGGGGCCGGTACGGGTAAGACCCGCGCGATCACCCACCGCGTGGCGTACCGGGCACTGACCGGGGAGATCCAGCCCCGGCATGTGTTGGCCGTCACATTCACCGCGCGGGCCGCGGCGCAGATGCGCGAGCGGCTCGCCCGCCTGGGCGTGCCGGGCGTGCAGGCCCGCACGTTCCACGCGGCCGCGCTGCGCCAGCTGCGCTACTTCGCCCCGCGCCTGTTCGCCGGTCGGGAGCTGCCCGAGCTCGTCGAGAGCAAGGCCCGGCTGATCGGCCTGGCGGCCGGGCGGGCCGGAATCAGGGCCGACCGGACGCTCGCCCGCGACCTCGCCAGCGAGATCGAGTGGGCGAAGTCGTCGCTGGTGGAACCAGGCGACTACGAGGTCGCGGCGGCCAAGGCGGGCCGCGAGCCGCCCGTGTCGACGGCCCAGGTGGCGGCGGTCTTCACCGCCTACGAGCGGGTCAAGCGCTCCTCCGGGGTGATCGATTTCGAGGACCTGTTGCGTGCCGGCGCGTGGGCGATCGAGGAGCATCCCGACGTGGCCGAGCAGATCCACGCGCAGTACCGGCACTTCGTCGTCGACGAGTACCAGGACGTCAACCCGGTGCAGCAGCGGCTGCTCGACGCGTGGCTGTGCGGGCGCGACGACCTGACCGTGGTCGGCGACGCCAGCCAGACGATCTACTCGTTCACGGGCGCCACGTCGGCGTACCTGGTGAATTTCGCCCGCCGCGGCGGCGGGACCGTCGTCCGGCTGGTGAAGGACTACCGCTCCACCCCGCAGGTGGTGGGGCTCGCGAACCAGGTCATCCGGCAGGCCAGCGGCGAGGAGGCGCGCCTGCGCCTGGAGCTCGTGGGCCAGCGCCCCGACGGCCCGCAGCCGCAGATCCTCGGCTACCCCGACGAGCCCGCGGAGGCGGCGGGCGTGGCGCGCCGCTGCGCGGAACTGGTCGCGGCCGGCACCCCGGCCCGGGAGATCGCCGTCCTGTTCCGGGTCAACGCCCAGTCCGAGGCGTACGAGGCGGCGCTCGCCGAGGCCGGCGTGCCCTACGTCGTCCAGGGCGCCGAGCGGTTCTTCGAGCGCGTCGAGATCCGCCAGGCCATGGCGGCGCTGCGGGCGGCCACCCGCACGTACGTCGAGGGCACGCCGTTGCGGGAGGCCGTGGTCGAGGCGCTGTCCGCGCTCGGCTGGCAGCCGGACACACCCCCGCCCGGTGGGGCGGTGCGCGAGCGGTGGGAGGCGCTGTCCGCGCTGGTCACCCTCTCCGAGGAGTACGCCGTCGGCGGGTTGGCGGAGTTCAACGCCGAGCTGTCGCGGCGGGCGGCGATGCAGCACGCCCCGACGGTCGAGGGCGTGACGCTGGCGAGCCTGCACGCGGCCAAGGGCCTCGAGTGGGACGCCGTGTTCGTGGTGGGGTGCAGCGAAGGCACGCTGCCCACCCCGTACGCGAAGACGCCGGAGGCGTTGGAGGAGGAGCGCCGGCTGCTCTACGTCGGCATCACCCGGGCCCGGCAGTTCCTGACGTTGAGCTACGCGGCCTCCCGCGCGCCCGGCGGGCGGCAGCGACGACCGTCGCGGTTTCTGCCGGTCGAACGGTCCGCTGAGCCGGTTGTCCGGGAGCGGCGGCGGACGGCGCGCGACGCGGACGGCACGCGGCGGCGGATGATCGCGGTGCCGTGCCGGGTGTGCGGGGCGACCCTCACCGACGCCGCCGCGCGCAAGCTGGGCCGCTGCGCGGACTGCCCGTCGAGCCTGGACTCCGACCTGTTCGAGCGGCTGCGCACCTGGCGGGCGGGCGTGGCCGCGACGTCGCACGTGCCGCCGTACGTGGTGTTCACCGACGCCACGATCACGGCGATCGCGGAGCGGGCGCCGTCGAGCGAGGCGCAACTGATCGACATCGCGGGCATCGGTCCGCGGAAACTGGGCCTCTACGGGACCGCGGTGCTCGCCCTCGTCGGTGGCGCGAATCCGACCGACCTCCTCCCGGAGCTGCAAAAAGATGCTGCTCAGGAGGACGATGAGTCAGTTGGTGAAATCCTGAGTTAATTCGGTTGCCCTCCCGCGAGGGGAGGGCATAACCTGCTCTCACCGGCGAAGAGCTGGGAAATTCTTACTGGGCACAACCGACCGTCCACCGAGGTAGCGGTGGCGGGCTGAGGCAGAGAGGTGGTGACGACGGTGGAGATCTGGACGACCACGCGACCGTCGGCGCCGACGTCTGCCCAAAAGCAGGTTGTGCCGGCCTCCGCCCACGCTTGCACCGTGGGCTCGTCGGCTGTCCGGAACCTGTCCCAGTGGGCGTCGGCTCCCTCGGCGGTCGGCGCCGTCGCGCCGGCCGCCGCCGCCCTGGGTGTCGTATCCGCCTCCGGATATGGGGCCCGCACCGCGCCGACGTTCACGCAGCAGCACCAGGGGACCCTTGTCGAGATTTCCAAGATCAACCTCGATGAGCAGGCCAGCAACATCAGCACCACCAGCAAGGGCAACACGAGCGCCATGGGCGCCGGGATGGCGAAGTCGCTGCGTCGCAGCGGCGGGGTTCCACCTCGAGGAAGGCCGGTCTAAACAGACCACCGGCTCACCTCGAGGCCGCGGAACCCGATACCCGGGATCCGCGGCCTCCTTTATTTGCACCACCGATCCAAAAGATCATCACGACGAGAGAGAGGTGAACCGGGAGATGACTCTGGCGACACAGACGCTCGACTTCACTGTCGAGCTGGGTGCGGACCTTCCGTGCCGCCAGTACGACCCGGACCTGTGGTTCGCGGACACGCCGGCCGACCTTGAGGTCGCGAAGGCGCTCTGCGGGGGCTGCCCGCTGCGCGTCGAGTGCCTCGCCGGGGCGGTCGAGCGCGAGGAGCCGTGGGGTGTCTGGGGTGGCGAGATCTTCGAGCGGGGCGCGGTTGTGCCGCGGAAGCGGCCGCGTGGCCGTCCCCGTAAGGAGGACGTCGCCCGCGACGCCGCGCAGCGCGTCGAGCTCGCCCACCGGACGTCGGCCCTGGTCGGCGCCAGCGGCCTGCGGGCCGCCGACCTGATCAAGGTGGCCTGACCGCCATGCGTACCGCCACGAAGCGAATCACGAAAGAGCGAACCCCGATGACCCACCCGAATTCCCTGACTGTTTCCACACAGACCCGCCCGAGGAGCGCCACCGCCATGCATCTCATCAACGAAGCCCTGAGCCGAGTACGAATGCGATCGCCTCAGAACCGCTCTGAGGCTCTCCGCACCAGCGCCGGCACCCGCGGCGCCCGACGCATCGCCATGCAGGCCCGCCGCGAGCAGGCCCGCGCGATGGGCAACTTCTACCGCTCCCTCTGACGCACACACACATGCGCGGCCGGCCCACTCCCGTGGGCCGGCCGCCCTACGCCCCCCCCCCCCCCCCCCCCCCCCCCCCCCCCGCCGGGCGCGCAAAAGTCGACTTCTGCACCCTATTCGGGCTCGGATAACCGCCAGAAGTCGACTTTTGCCGCGGGGAGGGGTGGGTGGCGCGGGGAGCTAGTGGGTGCGGCTTTCCGCGGCGGGGGAGGCGAAGCCGGGGAGCCAGCGGCGGACGACCGCTCGGTAAGGGGCCTTCGCCTCCAGTTGGCACAGGACGCCTATCGAGCCCATCGTTACGCGTTGGAGCATCAGGTAGCCGGGGGGCAGGTTCAGCTGCTTGCCGAACTGGAAGGCGGGGCCGCGGGGGTTGCCCAGGCGGGTCGCCTCGCCGCGCAGCCAGGCGCGGGTGAACTGGAACTCCTCGGCGGCGACCGGATCGAGCAGCGGTCGAACGTACTCGAGAAGCTCTTCGGGGTTGACGTCGATGTCGCCGGATACGAAGCCCTCCGCGCGCAGGCCGTCGAGCACGTCGCCGGCGCGACCCTCCAGCGCGAGGCGGGTGATGCGGCCGACCGCCTCGGGGTGGCCGTCCGGCATGCGGGCGACGGCGCCGAAGTCGAGCACGGCGAGCCGCGCGTCCTCCAGGAGCCGGAAGTTGCCGGGGTGCGGGTCGGCGTGCAGGAGCTTCGCGCGGGTGGGCGCGGAGAAGTGCAGGGTGGCCATGCGCAGGCCGGCGAGGTCGCGGTCGGCGGGCGTGCCGGAGTTGATGACCTGGGCGAGCGGGACGCCGTCCACCCATTCGGTGACCAGCACCTTGTCCGACGACGCGACGACGTTGGGGACGAAGATCTCCTCGTCGTCCGCGTACGCCTTGGCGAAGGCCTTCTGGGTGTTGGCCTCCAGCCGGTAGTCCAGCTCCTCGGCGACGCGTTCGCGCAGCTCGGCGACGAGCGGCTTGACGTCGAGGCCGGGCTGGATCACCTTGAACAGCCCGGCGAAGCGGGCGAGCTGGTTGAGATCGGCGACGAGGGCCGGCCCGGCGCCCGGATACTGGATCTTGACGGCGACCTCGCGGCCGTCCTTCCAGACGGCCCGGTGGACCTGGCCGATGCTGGCGGCCGCGGCGGGGGAGTCGTCGAGCTCCTTGAACTTCTTGCGCCACTGCGGGCCGAGCTCCTCGGTGAGGACCTTGTGCACGGTCGCGGCGGGCAGCGGCGGGGCCGCCTCCTGCAGCTTGGTGAGGGCGGCCCGGTACGGCCCGGCGATCTCCTCGGGGAGCGCGGCCTCGAAGACGGACAGCGCCTGGCCCATCTTCATGGCGCCGCCCTTGAGCTGGCCCAGCACCTTGAACAGGTGCTCCGCGGTGCGCTGCTGCACCTCGGTGGTGATCACCTCGTTGGCCATGCCGGTGACCTTCTTGCCGAATCCCCAGGCCGCACGCCCGGCGAAGCCGAGTGGCAGGGAGGCGAGACGGGCGGTGCGGCTGACCGCCCGTCGGGGGATGTCGGTCACCCGATCAATTGAACACTAAGAAGGGCCGCTGCGGGTGTGGCGTGCGTTCCCCGTGAGGCATCCGCATGCCGGATGGGCGGTCCACCGTCGCCGGCTCTCGCGCCCCGGCCCGGCGATCTCGACCGTGGCGCCGATGGTCACCGGTTCGTCGCCGTCGATGTGGTCGGTCACCTCGCGGGCCGCGTACGCCGCCCCGACCAGCATCGTCGTGACCGCCACGGTGTCGGCGGCCTCGGCGGTGGTGGTCAGCTGGGCGGCGAGCGCCGGCCAGGCCGGGTCGCGGTCGCGCCGGTGCAGGTCGATGCAGTTCAGGCACGGCGTACGCCCGGGCAGCACGAACGGTCCCACGACGACCGTGCCGTCGCGCACGGCGACGGCCAGATGGGCGCTGCGGCGCCGCTCGTGGGCCAGGGCGACCAGCTCGACGGGGGCGCCGAACCCGACGAGGACCTCGACGGTGGCGGCTCCGGGCGGGATCGCCTGGACGCGCACCTCGGGCGCGCCGCGCCGGATCGCTTCGGCGGCGACCACGGCCCGCGGCCGGTACGCGTCGGTGGGCAGCAGGCCGGCCGGACCGGCGTCGGCGAGCTGGGCCTGCCCCGTCACGGCGGGATCGAGATGACCGACGCCCGAGTTCGCGAGCACGCACGCGATGTGGACGCCGAGCCGGGCGGCCCCGCTCACCCGCACCCGGGCGGCCCAGCGCCGGCCCAGGACCTCTGCCGGGGTGGCGCCGCCGACCGCGATGGCCGCCGCCTCGGTGGCGAGCCGCCGTCGGGTCGGCACGGGAAGCGCGACGGGATCGAGGGTGGGCGCGTCCACCACGAGGCCGAGCCGGCCCAGCTCGGCGACGAGGGTGAGGGCATCGTCGGCGGACACGCCGAGCCGGCCCGCTTCGCTGACGAGCGCCTGCTCGGTGCGGGTGCCGTCAAGGAGGTCGAGGACGCGTACGCCCGCCGGATCGGAGAACTCGATCATCACGGCGCGGCGCGGATCGGTGCCGAGCTGCAGCCGATGAGGGTCACGCCAGAGACGGCGCAGGAAAGGAACGAGGACGGGCCGGCGATCCGTCGGGCGACTCATGGTGCGTCATGGTGTCACTCTCGGTAGTGACTTTGCTGGTTATCCACAGCCTCAGCCACTTCTTCCCCGAGTTATCCACAGCCTCCGGGGAAGTTGTCCACAGCGACTGCTGCGGTCAGTGAGCGTCAGGCTTTGCCGAGAATCCGGTTCACGGTCGTGCCGCACACGGGGCACTTGCCCTTGGCCATCTTCATGCCGCTCTTGGACACCTCGACCGTGCCCTCGTAGTCGCGCTTCTCCTTGCACTTGACGCAGTAGCCGTTGTACGTCTGTGCCTTCTCGGCCACGGACTCCTCCTCCGACGGTTTCGTGTAACTCATGAAGTGTCGGGGTGGTATGCCCGAAATCGCCCGAGACACGCCGGTGGCCGAACGGTGGAATCTTTCGTCGAATAACCCTGCTAACCAGCTCATATAGGTTCAAGATCGCAGAGTTGCCCCTTGCGGAGGGTAGGCCACGGCGGGCTAGGTTGCCGAACGTGGGTGCTCATCCCCCGGTGCCCGCGCTGGCTCGCACCCTCGTGTCCGTGCCACGCCGGCCGGACGTAGAAGTGCGGCGCAGCCAGCGCCGCCGACGGACCGTGTCCGCCTACCGGGACGGCGAGCGCGTCGTCGTCCTCATCCCGGCCCAGTTCTCCGGGGCCGAGGAGCGCGAGTGGGTCGACCGGATGCTCGCCCGCCTCGACGCCCGCGAGCAGCGCAACCGCCGCACCGACACCTATCTGGCCGAGCGCGCCCAGCGCCTGATCGACCGGCACCTGTCCGACCAGCGCGCCGCCCAGGCGCCGATCTCGGTCCGTTGGGTCAACAACCAGCACGGCCGCTGGGGCTCCTGCACCCCCGCCGACCGCACCATCCGGATCTCCTCCCGGATCATGGACTTCCCCGAGTGGGTGCTCGACTACGTGCTCCTGCACGAGCTGTCGCACCTGGTCGTCCCGTTCCACAACGCCCGCTTCTGGTCGCTCGTCGCCCGCTACCCCAAGGCCGAGCGCGCCCGGGGTTACCTGGAAGGGGTGTCCGCCGCGGCCGGCCTCGGCATCAGCGAGGATTGACCCCGTGACCGAGCGCAGCGAGGGCATCATCGGGTCAGGTGTGGGTCATGTCGACGCCCCGCGAAGCGGGGCGTCGACATGACCCGCCGCGTCGCCGCCGCCGTGCTCACCCCGCCCACCTGGACCCCGCCCGGCATCGACCCGGTGGCCTGGCGCATCGCGCTGGCTGAGGACCTCCTCGACGTACTCGCCCTGATGGCCGAGGTCGAACCCGCGGTCGTCGTGCCGGCGTCCGAGGTCTGGTTGCGGTCCGAGGTCGGCTGGCCAGGACTTCCCTGGTACGCCGCGGCGAGCCCACGCCTGCCGGACCTGCTGCGGGCGGTGGCGGGCCCGCCCGTGCCGCCGGCCCCGAACCCGGCCGGCGCCCCGTCGGCCGCGGCCCCGCTGGATCAGGCCGCGCCCGCTGGCGGTGCGCCGGATCAGGTCGCGCTCATCGCCGCGGACGCGCCGGACCTGCCCGGTCTCGTCATCGCCAAGCTGCTGCGCCCCCTGACCACGCGCCCGTTCGCGGCGGCGCCGGCCGTGGACGGCGGCCCGGGCCTGCTCGGCGTCGCGTCCCGCCTGCCGGCCCCCGACTGGCTGCCCGACGCGGAGTTGGACGCCCTGGACGTGCTCACGGTCCGCCGCGTCGCCCCGCAGCTCACGGACGTCGTCTCGACGGCCGGCTGGCACCGCCTCCGTGGCCCCGAGGTCCTGGCCGCCCTGGACCCGCGCCTGGAGGGCTGGGACGCCACCCGGGCCCTGCTCAACGGATAGCGGCCGGCGACGCTAGCCCGCGTGCCGCGGTCCGACCCGCCCGGACGGACCTTGAGCGGCGAAGATCGCCGTTTGGGGATGCACAGTGCTGCTACAGCGCGGTCTGCATCCCCAAACGGCAATCATGCTCCCGCGGAACCCGACCCACCGGCACAGCCCGCCCGACATATCCGAAATATCCCACTCCCAGCGCGGGGCGCCAGGCAACAGGCCCGCCCGTTACGGCTTCGGGTCGGTGCCGGGTTCCGTGTCGTCGTCGGAGCGGTCGTCGGGAGGGGTGTTGAGGTCGAGGCCGCTGAGGTCGTCGGGGATGACGAAGTCGTCCTCGGCGGGGGTGCCGGCCGCGAAGCGCTCCGGGTCGGCGAAGTCGTCACCCGTGGGCAGCAGGTCGGGGTGCGCCCAGATGCCGTCGCGGCCCTCGACGCCCCGGGCGGCGGTGAGCGCCGTCCACAGGGCCGTGGCCTCGCGCAGGCGGCGGGGCCGCAGCTCCAGGCCGACCAGCGCGGCGAACGTCTGCTCGGCCGGGCCGCCGGCGGCGCGGCGGCGGCGGAACGTCTCGGCCAGGCGGACCGCGTCGGGCAGTCGGCCGGCCGCGGCCGCGTCCACGACGTGCGCGACCCAGCCCTCGACGAGCGCCAGGATCGTCTCCAGCCGGGCGAGCGCCGCCTGCTGGGCGGGCGACTCCTCCGGCGTGAAGATGCCCTCCAGCTGCAGGGTCTGCATCGACTCCGGGTCGGTCGGGTCGATGCGGCCCATGGCCTCCTCGATCGCCTCCCGGTCGACCTTGATGCCGGCCGCGTACGCCTCGACGGCGGCGAGGACGTGCCCGCGCAGCCACGGGACGTGACCGAAGAGGCGCTGGTGGGCGGCCTCGCGCAGGGCGACGTACAGCCGGATCTGGTCCTCGGGGATCTCCAGACCCTCGCCGTACTCGCTGATGTTCTTGGGCACGAGCGCCGCGGTGCCGGTCGGGCCGAGGGGGAGGCCGATGTCGCCGGCCGAGAGGACCTCGCCGGCCAGGGAGGCCAGGGCGGTGCCGAGCTGGCTGCCGAACACGGCGCCGCCGACCGAGGACAGCATCGCGGCCATCGGGCCGAGCTGGGCGCGCATCTCCTCGGGCACCAGGTCGCTCATGGCGTTGACCATGTGCTTGGCCACCGGGTCGCACAGCTTCTTCCACACGGGCAGGGTCTTGGTGAGCCACTCGGCCCGCCGCCACGCCTCGATGTGGCCGATGCCCGACGGCAGGGCCGACTGGGGCTCGAGCCACAGGTCGGCCAGCCGCAGCGCCTCGGCGGCCGCCTCGCGCGCCGGGCCGGCCACGGCCGGGTCGTCGGTGAGCTGCGACTGGGCGATCTGGGTGGCCAGGTCCCAGTTGACCGGGCCGCCCGATCCGGCCGCCATCAGCTGCTGGAGCTGGGCGAGGATGGCCTGCATCTGGGCCGGATCGTTCGGATCCGGCCCGCCCGGGCCGCCGGGGAGCGAGAAACCGAACGGCGGGTTGGTCACGCCGCCACCTCCCCGCGGTCGGCGTCGACATGACTGATTCGGTGCCAGCCGATTCCCTCGCTGCGCTCGGTCATGCCGTCCACCGTACTCGTCGAAGGCCCGTCCGACCCTGGCAGCAAGCTGTGTACGCCGCAGGCGAAACGCGAGCCGGCGCTGGGTAGGCTGGCTGACCATGAAGCGACGTACGACGACGGTAGTGGTCGGTGCCGTGCTGGTGGTGGCACTGACCTGGCTGGTGGGCAGCGCCGACGTGCCGTACGTCCAGATGGACCCGGGGCCGACCTACAACACGGTCGCGGCCAACGACTCGGTGATCTCGATCACCGGCACCGAGACCTCGAAGTCCGAGGGCCAGCTGCTCTTCGTGACCGTCCGCGTGCGCCCGCAGCTGACCCTGCTGGAGGCCCTGCGCGGCTGGTGGGACAGCGACTCGGCGGTGGTGCCGCGCGAGCTCGTCTACCCGCCGGACAAGACGGAGAAGGAAGTCGAGAAGCAGAACGCCGAGGACTTCGCGCGCTCCGAGTCCAGCGCCCAGCTCGCGGCGCTCGCCCAGCTCGGGTTCGCCGAGAAGGTCGCCGTCGACAAGGTGACCACGGGCGCGCCGGCCGACGGCGTGCTCAAGCCGGAGGACATCATCGTCTCGATCGACGGCACCCCGGTCACCACGACCGACAAGCTGCTCGAGCTGATCCGCGCGAAGCCCGTCGGCACCAGGCTCACGATCGAGGTCACCCGCGACGGCAAGCCGGTCACCGCGCAGGTCGCCACGGTGAAGGGCGAGGACGGCAACCCGCGGGTGGGCATCGTGCCCAAGCTGGTGCGGCCGCACCCGTTCACCGTGAAGATCCCGGTGGAGGACGTCGGCGGCCCGTCGGCCGGGCTCATGCTGAGCCTCGGCATCATCGACAAGCTCGACCCGGTCGACCTCACCGGTGGAAAGATCATTGCTGGTACGGGTTCCATCGACGAGAAGGGCGCGGTAGGCCCGATCGGCGGCGTGGCGCAGAAGGTGGTGGCCGCCAAGCGCGACGGGGCCGCCTGGTTCCTCACCCCGAAGGCCAACTGCGCCGAGGCGGTCGCCAACGCGCAGGAGGGTCTGCCGCTCGTCCAGGTGTCGACACTGACCGACGCGGTGACGGCGCTCAAGACCATCCGTGAGGGCGGTCAACCCCAGCTGTGTACTCGCTGAGAAAGGGCAATTCCCCGCGAGTCTGGACGGGTGGTGGAGGGGCCGGGGTAGCGGACACGCCGTAGTGTTGCCCCGTGGTGATGCGAAGCCCCCTGCCCCGAGTCAGCCGGCGCGGCCGGGTCACGATCGTCGTCCTGGCCGTGGTCCTGCTCGTCTTCATGTTCGCCGACCGGATCGTCAACCTGTGGACCGACTGGTTGTGGTTCGGCGAGGTCGGCTACACCAGCGTGTTCGCGGGCATGCTGCGTACCCGTCTGCTGTTGTTCCTGATCTTTGGCCTGGTCATGGCCGGGATCGTCTTCGGCAACCTCTACCTCGCCTACCGGACGCGGCCGCTGCTGCGCGCCAACTCGTTGGAGCAGCACGCGCTCGACCGCTACCGGGTGCTGCTCACGCCGCGCATCAAGCTGTGGACGGGGCTGATCGCCGGCGTCGTCGGCCTGTTCGCCGGCCTGGCCGCGCAGGGGCACTGGCAGCAGTGGCTGCTGTTCGCCAACGGCGGCAAGTTCGGGGTCACCGACCCGCAGTTCAAGGTGGACGTCGGCTTCTACGTCTTCGACTACCCGTTCTGGCGCTACCTGCTCGACTTCGGCTTCGCGGCGACCACGCTCGCCATCATCGGCTCGCTCGCCATGCACTACCTCTACGGCGGGGTGCGCCTGCAGGGCGCCGGCGACCGCATGACCACCGCCGCGCGGGTCCACCTCACCACGCTCATCGCCGTCTTCGTGCTGCTCAAGGCCGCGGCGTACGTGCTGGACAGGCGCGCGCTGCTGCTCGACTTCAACGAGGGCACCGACCTGTGGGGCGCCGGGTACACCGACATCAACGCGCTGCTGCCGGCCAAGGAGATCCTCGGCTACATCTCCGTGCTCGTCGCGGTGGCGATCATCGTCTTCTCCAACATGCGGGGCCGCAACCTCGTGTGGGCGGGCGCGTCGCTGGCGCTGCTCGGCATCGCCGCGGTCGCGATCGGCGGCGTCTACCCCGCGGCCGTGCAGTACTTCACGGTGAAGCCGAACATCCGCGACAAGGAAGCGCCGTACATCAAGCGCACGATCGACGGCACCCTCGCCGCGTACGGCCTCGACAAGGTGAAGACGCAGGCGTACGCGGCGAACACGCTGACGCCGCCGCCGTCGCTGACCACCGACACCACGATCGTGCCCAACATCCGGCTGCTCGACCCGGCGGTCGTGTCCGACGCGTTCACGCAGGCGCAGCAGATCCGCCCGTTCTACGACTTCAACGAGCAGCTCGACATCGACCGGTACACGATCGGCGGCAAGACCCAGGACTACGTCGTCGGCGTCCGCGAAATCAACTACAGCAAGCTGACCGGCCAGCAGACCAACTGGCAGAACCAGCACACGGTCTTCACCCACGGGTACGGTTTCGTGGCCGCGCCCGCGAACAAGACGGTCTGCAACGGCCTGCCGTTCTTCGTCTCCGGCGGCTTCCTGGGCGAGCAGACCACGGCGACCGGCGAGACCACGGGCTCGGGCTGCGCCTCGCCCAACGAGGTCATCTCGGCGCAGCAGCCGCGCGTCTACTACGGCGAGCTCGCCACCGACTACGTCGTGGTGGGCAAGCCCGACGGCGCGACGGGCGACAGCGAGTTCGACCGTCCGGCCGGCGAGAGCGAGCAGCACTACACGTACCAGGGCAAGGGCGGCATCGACGTCGGCTCGTTCGGCCGGCGCCTGCTGTACGCGCTGCACTACCGCGAGGGCAACTTCATCCTCTCGGACGTCTTCAACGACAACTCCAAGCTGCTCTACATCCGCGACCCGCGCGAGCGCGTCAAGAAGGTCGCCCCGTTCCTGCGCCTGGACGGCGACCCGTACCCGGCCGTGATCGGTGGGAAGATCGTCTGGATCCTGGACGGCTACACGACCTCGTCGACGTACCCGTACGCCCAGCGCACCGACCTGGCCGAGTCGACCACGGACGCGCTCACCGGCACCGGCGGCGTGGCCGCCCAGGCCAAGGAGAACATCAACTACATCCGCAACTCGGTGAAGGCCACCGTCGACGCCTACGACGGCACGGTGACCCTCTACAACTTCGACGAGTCGGACCCGGTCCTCAAGGCCTGGAACAAGGCGTTCGGCAGCGACCTGATCAAGCCGAAGTCCGCGATCCCGGCCGAGCTGGCGGCGCACTTCCGCTACCCCGAGGACCTGTTCAAGGTCCAGCGGGACCTGCTCTCGCGCTTCCACGTGAAGGACCCCAAGGAGTTCAACACCGGAGCGGACTTCTGGGCGGTGCCGGACGACCCGGCACGGCACGGCTCGACGACCGCGGCCGGCAAGCAGCCGCCGTACTACCTGCTCACCCAGTTCCCGGGCGAGGAGGCCACGACGTTCCAGCTCACGGCGGCGCTGACGCCCGCCCGGCGGCAGAACCTCGCCGCCCTCATGACAGGCCGGTACGTCAACGGCGAGCCACAGCTCGAGGTGCTCGAACTGCCCCGGGAGAACCGCATCCCCGGCCCCGGGCAGGCCCAGCAGAACATGGCCAACGACCCCAACACCCGCACCTCGCTCAACCAGCTCCAGGGCACGGGCAGCCAGTCCCAACTGGTCTACGGCAACCTGCTCTCCCTCCCGTACGGCGGCGGCATGCTCTACGTCCAGCCGGTGTACCTGAAGAGCAACGTGAGCAACTCCTTCCCGCTGCTGAAGAAGGTGCTCGTCAGCTACGGCGACAAGCTCGGCTACGCGGACACCCTCGACCAGGCGCTCGCGCAGCTGGTCAAGGGAGACACCACCGCCCCGACGACGCCCACGACGCCGACCACCCCGACGACGCCGACAACCCCGACCACGCCGCCGACGACGCCCACGGCCCCCGCCACGCCGCCGTCAGGCAACCTGGCGGAGGCGACGGCCAAGATGAACACCGCGATCCAGAAGCTGAAGGCCGCCCAGCAGTCAGGCAACTTCGAGGAGTACGGCAAGGCGCTCAGCGAACTGGACGCCGCCATCAAGGAGTTCGAGGCGGCCCAGGCGGCGGCGGGCGGCGGAACCCCCACGCGGTAACCGGTCAAACGGCGACAGATCGCCCGGCGGATCACTCCGCCGGGCGATCTTTATGTGGCCCCCGTCATCCTCTTTGCGGTTCCGGGGGTTCATGAGCTAGTGTTTCCGAGGCGACGCGGGGTGGAGCAGCTCGGTAGCTCGCTGGGCTCATAACCCAGAGGTCCTAGGTTCAAATCCTAGCCCCGCTACAAAATGAAAGCCCTGACCAGCATTTGCTGGTCAGGGCTTTCGCTTTTATCGATCTGGTTTTGAACCGCCCCCCGAAAACCCCCGGCTTATGCGATCTACAGTCAGGTTCGCGTCCAGACCGAAGCCAGCGTGGCCCGCTAGGCCGCTTCCTTGTCCCCGGCATCCTGACCGATGCCGACGCCCGTACCACCACGACCGGGTACGACTGGACGCTCCGCCAGCCGAACATCTCCACAGTCGACCCCTCCGGGCTGGCCCTGGCCACCCGCACCACATACGACTCCACGACCGGACTCACCACGTCAACCACCGCGCCAGCCGGCGGCACCAGCACCAACACGCCGGCCACCCGACAGTACGTCTACTACCGGGCGGGCACCGGATCCGGCTACAGCGAGTGCGACAGCCACCCCGAGTGGGCCAACCTCGTCTGCCGGACGCAACCCGGCGGTCAAGCGGCCAGCGGCCCCGAACTGAAGTGCCCTGAAGATTCCGGACAACGACCCCTAAATCGGGTCGTTGATCTTTCGGAGGAATCAGATGGCACGAGCGAAGAAGAATTTCACGTCGGCGTACCGGGACGAGGCGGTGAAGATGGTGATCGAGACGTCGCGTCCGATCGCGCAGGTCGCCCGGGAGTTGGGCATCAACGAGGGCACCCTGGGCAACTGGGTCAACACCTACCGGCGCCAGCATCCGGTCGACGAGGCGCCGCTGACGCTCAGCGAACGGGCCCGCCTGCGTGAGCTGGAGAAGGAGAACCGGGAACTGCGGATGCGCAACGAGTTCCTGGGAAAAGCGGCGGCCTTCTTCGCCCAGGAGTACCGGTGAGCAGCAAGTACGAGTTCATCGACGGCGAGAAGGCCCACTACCCGGTCGTGAAGATGTGCGCCTGGGCGGCCGTGTCACGGGCCGGCTACTACGAATGGCGCAACCGGCCGGCGTCGGCGACCGTTGAGCGCAGAACCGTTCTCGCGCAACAGGTCCGTGAGGTGTTCGCCGACCTCGACGAGACCTACGGTTACCGGCGGGTGTGGCACGAACTACGCCGCCGCGGCGTCGAGTGCGGCCCGGAACTGGTCCGCGACATCGTGCGCGAGCACAACCTCATCGCCTGCCAGCCACGCCCATGGCGCCTGACCACGGTGCCCGACCCCGACGCGCCGACCACACCCGACCTCGTCAGGCGCGACTTCACCGCGCAGGCGCCGGGCGTCAAGCTCGTCGGTGACATCACCTACATCGCGACGTGGCAGGGGTTCGTCTACCTCGCCACCGTCATCGACTGTCACACCAAGATGGTGGCCGGCTACGCCATCGCAGGTCACCTGAACGCGTCGCTGGTCTGCGACGCGATCACGATGGCCGCGCAACGGATCACCCTGGCCCCGCAGGCGATCTTCCATTCCGATCGCGGCTGCCAGTACACCTCGGCCCAGTTCCGTGCACAGTTGGCACGTCTCAACGTGCGGCCCTCCGTCGGGCGGACCGGTGTGTGCTGGGACAACGCCCTCGCCGAGTCGTTCAACGCCGCGTTGAAGAACGAGCGTGTGCACCGCACCGTCTACCCAACGAAGCGACACGCCGTCACGGACGTGACCCGCTACATCGAGTTCCACCGCAATAACCGGCGAATCCACTCAGGACTCGGATACCGGACACCCCAGGAAGTCCACGACGAGTACCTCAACCGGCAGCAAGCAGCCTAAATCCACAAATTCAGCTGTCCGGAATTGCCGGGGCACACCAAACTGCCTGTCGCTGTCACCACATACGACATGTTCAACCAGATGAGAACGCTTGTCGAGAAGACCTCCGCAGGCACCCTGCGCACCACAACCACCGCCTACGACGGCGCCGGACGGATCTACACCGTCGACGTCGCTGGCGCGTCCGGCACCGGTACCTCAGTGCCAACCCGCAGGACGGTGTACGACGCGGCCAGTGGTGTTGCCACTCGAACCCAGACCGTGTCCGGCGGCAGCGTGACAGCGGAAGTCGTGCGAACATACGACACCTGGGCCGGATGACCTCATACACCGATGCCGACGGCAGCACAGCGACGACGACGTACGACCTGGCCGGTCGAGTCGCCACCTCAGACGATGGCAAGGGCACCCGCACTTACACCTATGACGGTGGATCGGAGCGACGCGGTCTCGTGACCTCGGTAGCGGACTCCCAGGTAGGCACCTTCTCATCGGGTGTCTATGACTCCAACGGGGCGTTGATCTCCCAGACGTGGCCGAACGGCGTTGTTGTCGCCACGGCCCACGATGAGACGGGTGACCCGAGCGGGTTGACTTACACCATGGTCGGATGCGGTCAGACCGATTGCACCCTGTACGAGGAGAACGCCCAGCGGTCCGGGTCTACGGGTTCAATTCCGCCGGCGACCGCACGAGCCTCACGACTTACGCCGCCGCGTCTGATGGCGGCTGCCAGACGTCAACGGGAACCACGACAACGACGTCGTACGACACCGCCGATCGGATCACGGCGAGCGGGTTCGTCCACGACATTCTCAGCAGGGCTACCACCGTGCCAGCCGCATCCACCGGTTCTTCCGCGGGCGGCGACCTGTCCGTGACATACCACGTGACAGACCTCGTCCGCTCGCTGAGCCAGGCCGGCAGGACGACCACCTATACCTTGGACGGGAACGGCGACAGGGTTCGCAACTGGACCGACAGCGATGGAAGCACCACGACGACAAGAATCCATCACTACGCGGACGACACGGACAGCCCGGCCTGGACAAATGAGTCAGGCGGAGTAACGACCCGGTCCGTTGATGGCCTCGGTGGTATGGCAGCAATTGTTGCGACCAACGGAACCTCAAGCATCGGATGGCAGCTGTCAAACCTTCATAGCGACATCGTCGCCACCATGGAGAACGCTGATCTTGTGCCCGCCACCGTCGGTGAGACGACCGAGTACGGCCAGCCGCGGAATAACGATGACGTTGGGGCCCAGCGCTACGGATGGCTGGGGGAAAAGCAGCGAGCGGCCGATACCCCGTCGGGCGTCGTTCTCATGGGAGTCCGGCTCTACGCCACGGCCCTGGGCAGGTTTCTACAGGTGGACCCCGTCTTTGGGGGTAGCTGCAACGCGTACGACTACGCCTGTCAGGATCCTGCCAACAAGTTTGATCTCGACGGGCGTTGTGCGCATATGGGCTTGAAGGGCTTCCTGGTCCTTGGGTTCAAAAAATGCGTTCAAATAGCGGCCAAGGCTGCTGCGCCAAAGTGGGCCCGTGGATACATTAAGCTCAGCTGGGGTATCCGGAGTCTTCCGGGCGTCATATCCGCCACATATCGAAACTTCTGCGGCAAGTCGGCTGCGTACACCGTTCCTGTTGGCGCTGCCACCGGCGGATGGGTGAAGTGGCAGCAAGGCAAGGCGAGCAAGATGGTCAAGTCGGGGAGTACTTGGTCGATGGTTAATATGGGTCACAAGAAGCGTATTGCGCTGCGCCGTTTTGCTGGAATGGCCAGCGTCATCCTGGCGGTTATGGATCTCGGCTGCTTGTTCCTGTGAGGTGGATAGAGGATATGGTGGGGAGACCGCTGAAGGTTGGCTCAATTGTTCCGGTCGTGTTTGCGGTGGGTGTTGTCGTCGAGGTTTGCGTATTTCTGTTCGGCGGGGGCAATCATTTGATCTCCGGGATTTATTGGGCACTCGGTGCAGTGGCAATATTCACGTCTCCCACTATTGAGCGACTGTTGCATCGGCGGAACAGTGATCGTACGGAAGCGAACCGAAGCCAGCGGTTGGGCGACCACGATCTGAAATAGTGTTGAAGTGCCCCGGTGGCCCGACAGGTTGTTCGGGCTACCGGGGCAACTTCAGGCCGGCGTGTGCGCCACTTTTCTGACGCCGCCTGCGGGGCGACTGATCGCCCAGGTCGGCGCGCTGATCAAGGAGTTGGCCGGACGCGCCGCCGACGGCGACATCACCAAGTCGGTGGCCGCAAGAGCGAGCCCTCGCTTACCCCTCGGAAATGCCCTGAGCGCGACCCATCCAATGCAAGACGGATCTTTGAAGCTCTCCTTCGGCGCAGCTCAGGCACACTTCAGTGCAATTTGCCAGGCTGTCGATGGCGGCGATCTTCATCCAAGGATCCAGAGGTCCTAGGTTCAAATCCTAGCCCCGCTACTAGGAGAAACGCCCCCTCAGAGATCATCTGAGGGGGCGTTTTCATGCCTAGTGAAGCCAGAAGTGAAGCCAGCGCGGGTCCTTACGCGGCTTCCTCGTCCTCCTCCGGCGTCTCGGGCGCATGCCAGTCCTCGCCGAAGATCAGATCGGCGATCCGGGTGGCCGCGTCGCGGTCCCTGCCCACCGATCTGTGCGTGTAGATCTGCGCGGTGACGTTCATGTTGGCGTGCCCGAGGCGGTCACTGACCACCTTCAGGTCCTCGCCGTTATCGAGCGTCACCGTGGCGTACGTGTGCCGGACGTCGTGCAGCCTGATCCGTGGCACGCCCGCGCGGTCCACCAGCCGGTTGAACCGGCGCGTGATCGTGTCCGGATGGATCAGCCGGCCGTCCGGGTGGCAGAACAGCTTGCCGTGGTCCTGGTAGCTGTCGCCGAACTCCTTCCGCTCCTGGCGGAGCATCGCCAGGTGCCGCCGCAGGTACGCCACCGTCACCGGGTCGAGCGAGATCGGGCGAGAGAAGCTGCTGTCGGTCTTCCCGTCCGAGTCCTGAGCCTTGCCGTCGACCACCACGCGCGTGTCCTCCAGGGTTCGCTTTCATCTATCTGGTTGTGAACCATCCCCGAAACCCCTCGGCACGGGACCGTCATGTGGCCGCCTCGCGTCGCTGAACGAATGCGGAACCTGTGTCGCACTTTTTGTGCACCACGGAGTTTGCCGCGGCAGGCCACCTGGCCAGGTTCGCTCAGCTGGCGGCCGCGGTAGCTGGACCGTGGACGAGATCCGTCGCGGGGGGTGACCACCGCGATCCACAATCCACACTCACAACCGATCTTGGAGCTAATCGCGGGCTGTCTCGAAGTCGAGGTGGCAGTGCCCGTGGTTGGCTGGTCGGGAGGCGCTGTACCTGGCTCTTGATCGGCGTTTGGTGGGCGAAAGTGCAGGGTGCGCGCTCGTTGATCGCGATTCGTGTCCCGGAGTGGAGCTGGGCTACACCCTGGTACACGAAACGATGATGTTGACCACTGGGGCCCGTGACCTCGGAGTCGGGTACTTCGACACAGGCCCTAGCTCCAAGATCGACAGGCCGACGTCATGTGAGACAGGCTCTGACGCGGTCGGCAATCAGCACGCGAAGGTCACGTACTCCTTCGAGTACGGTGACGCGGAGTCACGGGGGCGAGGTAAACAGGTCCGGGGAGAGTATCTGAGGTTTGTGATGGGTCAGTTGACCGAGCTTTACGCCGCAGTGCGGGCTCTGTGGGCCGATGCGGAACTACTGTTTCCAGCTCCAGGCGTGCTCGCGGGTCTGATGCTGTCACCCGGGACGAACGCGACCCTGCGGCAGATCGGGATGCCCAGGGAGATGGGCGGTGGCGTGATGTTCGGTGCCCGCGAGCCCATGCTGCTCGAGTCCTCAACGGGGTCGCGGTATCTCCGCCTGGGAGTGGGTGCCCACGGGCAGTGTGACATCTGCATTGAGCTGGCGACCGAACGCGTCGTCTGCCCCTTCACGAATGGTGAGGACTCGGGTCCGGTCGGCTTCTATGTCAACCGCGACGTCACGACGTTCCTGGACTATCTCCAGTCCATGGAGACCTACTTCCGGGTGCTTGAAGACGGTGATGAGGATCTGATCGTCTCTGAGCGAGACCGGGTAAGGGCGCATCTGCGGTCGATTGACGAGCTCGCCCTTGGGCCGACAGCCTGGTGGACGGGCTACGTCGAGGAGATGGACATGGTGTAAGCGCCTGGTAGCTCATGTCGCGATAGCCCATAAGGAGAGCTTCGCGACTTCCCTACGCGAGAGAAGGCGGTTTAGGCCGGTCGCGGCGGTGCGGTGGACTGCCGCAGGATCAGGTCCGGTCGGAAGACCAGTTCGCGGTGGGTGTGGCCGTGGTCGTGTTCGGCGAGGAGCAGGTCGACGGCGGCGCGGCCGAGTTCGTGGCGGGGCTGGCGCACGGTGGTGAGCGCGGGTGACAGTTCTGACGCGAAGTCGACGTCGTCGTAGCCGACGACGGACATGTCCTCAGGCACGCGGATGCCGGCGCGGCGTAGGCCGCGCAGCACGCGGACGGCGGCGACGTCGTTGAAGCAGATGATGGCGGTGGGCCGCGGGTCTTGGTGGAGTAGCTGGGTTACGGCGGCTTCGGTGGCGCCACTGGACGTAGGTCGGCTCACGGGTAGGTCGATCAGGGCGCCGTCGGGGTCGAGACCGGCGGTGAGGCATGCGTGCCGTGCGCCGGCCTGGCGTTGGACGGTGGCGTTGACTGCCTCCGCGGTTCGCAGGAAGGCGATACGTGTGTGGCCGAGGGCGAGCAGGTGCTCGGCGGCGCGTTGCCCGCCGAGTGCGTTGTCCACGGTTACCGCGCACAGGGGTGCGCCGTCGGGCGGGTGATCCAGAAGGACCACCGGGACGCCGCGTCGGCTCAACTCGATGAGCGGGGTGAGGTCCTGGCGGACGGGGTTGACGATGATGCCCCGCACGCCGTGTTCCTCGAGCATATGCAGGTAGCGGCGTTCGCGTTCGGGCTGCACGTCGGAGCTGCACAGCAGGTGCATGCAGTCGGCCTCGGCGAGACGGTCCTCGATGCCGCGGGCCACCTCGGCGAAGAAGGTGTTGGCGGTGTCGAGGAGCACGCAGCCGATCACGGAGCTGGGCGCTCCCCGCAGCTGGCGGGCGGCCCGGTTGCGGACGAATCCGACGTCGTTCATCGCGCGTTCGACGCGCTCGCGGGTTGCTGGTGCGACGATGTGCGGATTGTTGAGGACGTTGCTCACGGTGGACTCGGACACCCCCGCCAGGTCGGCCACCTGCCGGATGCCGGCACGCCGGATGGGTCGCGGCGCGTCGACGGCCACAGACACCTCCTGTGCCGGGATCAGTGTGGCAGGGCGGGCAGGCGCCGAAGTCTATCGCAGGTTTTCGGGCGAATTTTGCTCGATCGACTGCGTGGCCGCTTCCGCTGGTAAAGCCGTGCGCGCGTCCGTTGTGTGGGAGGGCCACAGGAAGTCCTTCAGCTCGTCGGATCACCGTGGCGTCGGTGGCCGCGGGGACCGCGCCCACCGACGCGGCACTCAGCGCAGGTTGGGCACCTCATCGCGGGTGACGACGTAGGAGCTGTTGTAGACGGTGTTGACGAACGACGTCGGGTTGATGCTGGTGTCGCTGATGAACGTGGTGTGCCAGGTGTTGAACAGCACCCACCGGGAGCCGGCCGACTGCAGCTGGGCCGGGTCGGGGATGCGCCCGTTCTCATGCAGCGCGATCGGCATGCTGGTGCCGTAGACGTTTCGGCAGGCGTTGTACATCGACGTCAGGGGGCCGTGATCGCCGGCGTAGGTGTCGGCGCCGCCGATGTCGACATACTGCCTGCCCGGGTACCATGCGGAGTTCGGGGAGCCGTTGAACGGGTGCAGGTAGACCAGGTTGTGCACGCCTTGCGCCCGCATGTAGTTATAGGTGTAGATCCAGAGCCGGTTGTACAGGGCGGCGCCCTCCATGCTCCACCAGAACCAGGTGCCCGACGCCTCGTGCCACGGACGGAACAGGACCGCGCCGCCGCCGTTCTGGATGATCTTCAACTGGCCGATCCACTCGTTCAGCCGGGTGTTGAGCCGGCCGTTGTCGGCGGTACCGGCGGTGAGTGCGGCGGTGATGTTGCCGCGCATCCGCGAGCCGGAGTAGCCGTCCGTGCCCTGGTTCGTCGCGCCCATGTGATAGCCGACCATCGGGATGCCGCCAGCGTTCCACCAGGCCAAACCGCGTGAACCCCAGTCCTTCGAGTCCCCTTGGTCAGATCCTCGGATCGCGGGGAGTTTGCCACTGGCGCTGCGGATGATGTTCATCTCGTAGTCCGGACTGCCCATCCAGACCGACTCCTGCTGACCGGACAGGATGTGGTTGCCGTACTGGCTGTAGAGGTAGCACAGCAACCGCTTCGCTGACGCGGTCGCGTCCGGGTCGACCGGGTTCACCCCGCAACTGGAACCCGGACCGGCCGTGGTGGCGGGAGGTCGGCTCGTGGCCGGAGTTGTCGTGGTGGCCGGCGGGCGACTGGTCGGTGCCGCCGAGGTGCTGCCGCCTGTGGTGGTGCCGGTGCAGGTGGTGCCATTCATGGCGAAGCTGGTCGGAACAGGGTTGGATCCGTTCCACGCGCCGTTGAACCCGAACGCGGTGGTGGCGTTGGCGGCCAGTGTGCCGTTGTAGCTGACGTTGGTCACGGCCACCGCCGAGCCGGACTGTGACACGCTGCCGTTCCACAGTTGGGTGACCGTCTGCCCGGCCCCGAAGGTCCACGTGACTCGCCAGCTGGTCACCGGGTCGCCCAGGTTGGTCAGGTTCACGTTGGCGCCGAAGCCGCCCTGCCACTGGTTGGTGACGGTGTACTGGACCCGGCACCCGGTTGCCGCCCGCGCATTCACCGCCGTCACCACACCGGCGGTCACCAGCGTCGCGGTCGCCGTCACAAGGACGACCGCTCTACGTCTTGCTGTTCGCATGTGAACTCCATACAAAGTGGCGGAGTCAGGCAAGCCCGTACCTGGCTCGCATGCCAGACGGACATGGCGATGCCCGCAGCCGGCACAGGAATGGGAACCCAAAAACGATCTTCGAAACATCGACTCCCGCCGAAATGTTAAGCACGCCGATTCGACGCTCGCAACAGGCGGTTGCAGCGTCGCAATTCGATCAACCCGTCACGGTCGCTCGCGGCTGAACCTCGCGTCACCACGGTGTCTGGCAGTAAAAGAGCAGGTCATAAGGTGGCCGCACGGGCTCGGTGCGAATGACCGGCTCCGACCGACACGTGGTTGGTCGGGTGCTTCCCGCTTATGCCGGGCCACCGAGGAGCAATGGAAGTTTCAATTCCGGCCGATCGCCTTTCGAACGCGGTCTCTACTCGGTGGGGCCCTGGGGGCGTCCGGGCCCGGCGGCGCCGATCATACGTCGCTCTGAGCGCACCAATTAGCGAGGTGGGCCTTGCTATACAGTCCTGCGAGCACCCGGCGTGGTCGCTCACTGCATCGGGTCATCGACGCGACGCATACGCAAGGACGATCGTTGCGACGATGCAATTGCGCCCCGACGCTCACGCCTCCGCGGTTCCGTGGCCACGGTCGCAGGCGACACGTCAACCGTTGCAACGCGACCGGTGAGTCAGCCTAGCGAGTAAACCGGTTCGGCGGGCCGTGCGTCTTTCCTCGCCACTGTAAGCCTCGTGCGTCGGTGGTGTTACGAGAATGTTGACTGAACCGATTAAGTAGCCCACACTAGCCCGACGCATCGGAATTGGTCGATGCCATGAGGTGAGGAGATCGCGATGGTGCGTCGGATCGTGCTGCTCGCGGTGGCAGCGGTCGCTGCGGCGGCTACGACGATGGTCGCGTACACCGCGCACGCGGAAAACGCGTCCAACGGCTACCCGTACTGCGCCAACGGGTCGGCGAGTGACCCGGATGGTGACGGTTGGGGCTGGGAGAACAACGCGTCCTGCGTCGTGCGGGGCGGTAGGGCCGACCCGGGCGCGTCGAGCGGCGGTTCGGGCGGTACCGCGTCGAACGGTTACCCGTACTGCGTGAACGGGTCGGCGAGTGACCCGGATGGTGACGGTTGGGGCTGGGAGAACAACAGGTCCTGCGTCGTACGCGGCGGCAGGGCTGATCCGGGTGGCTCGGGCGGCTCCGGCGGCGGCAGCACCTCGGCATGCCCGAGCGGAATGTCGTGCGGCTCGTACACGGTCAGCGGCCTGGGCAACCGCAAGACTCAGGTCCGCAACGCGGGCGGGAACGTGCTCGATCTCGCGGTGGCGATGCTGGAGACCGACACCATGCGGGCCAACTACGCCTACGGGGACAACAAGTCCGGGGACGCCGCCAACTTCGGGATCTTCAAGCAGAACTGGCTCATGATTCGCACCGCGTGCAGTCAGTTCCGGGGACAGAGCGCCAGCCAGTACAACAACGGAGCGGCGCTCAACAGCAACCTGTCGGCCGACGTCTCGTGCCTGCACCAGAGCCAGAGCTACTACGGCACCAACACCTGGTTCGCCGGGCACCGCAACGGCTCCTCCGGCCTGGGCAACCCGAACACGACCGACATCAACAACTACCGCACCGCCGTGTACTGGATCCGCGACCAGCTCAACAGGAGTTCAGCCAACCTGAGCAACGACATTCGGTTCTGGGTGAGTGTGCCCGCGATCTGACCGTGGGTGCCCGCGGCTGGCTGAGCAAGCCGGCCGCGGGCGAACCGGGCAGGGTCGCGCTACCGGGTGTCAGTCGGGGGCGGGGCTGTGCTGTGGCGGACGACGAGGTTGGTGGGCAGTTCGACGCGGTCGTGCTCGAGGGCCTCGCCGGCGGTGACGCGGAGCAGGGTGGTCGCGGCGGCGGCGCCCATCTCCGCCAGCGGCTGGCGCACGGTGGTCAATGCCGGCGTCGACCAGCGGACGAACGGCAGGTCGTCAAAGCCCACGACGCTGAGGTCCTCCGGGATGCGTAGGCCGAGTTGGCGGGCGGCCTCATAGACGCCCAGGGCCTGCAGGTCGTTGCCGGTGAAGATGGCGGTCGGCCGATCGGGCCGGTCAAGGAGGCGACGCGCCGCCGCGATGCCGCCGTCGACGTACAGCGGCGCTGTCGCGACCAGGCTGGGATCGACATCCACACCGGCGGTCTCCAACGCGGCCCGGTAGCCGTCGAAGCGAGCCCGGCAACACAGGTAGCTGTCCGGTCCGTTGATCATGGCGATGCGGCGGTGGCCGAGGTCGAGCAGGTGGCGGGCGGCCAGCAGTCCGCCGTTCCAGTTCGTGGCACCGACCGACGGAATCGCGTGAGCCGGCTCGCCGGTGGGGTCCAGCGCGACGAGCGGAATGCCGCGGGCGCGCAGTTGAGCGTGCTGGCGCGTGGTCAGGTCAGCGGAGACGGCGATGACACCCAGGGGCCGACGGGTGAGCAGCTGCTCGGTCCACGCGCGGCCGGGAGTCTGGCGGCCCTGCATCTCGGTGAGTGCGACCGCGAGGCCACGATCGCGGATAGCCTGCTCCACGCCGCGGATGATCTCCAAAGCCCACAGGCTGTCGAGGGCCTGGAAGAGGATCTCCACGATCGGCACACTGACCGGCCCGGAGTCGGCGCGCTGGTAGCCGTGCTCGCGGATGATGTCCTCGATGCGTTGGCGGGTGTCGAGAGCGACGCCGGTATGCCCGTTGATGACCTTCGAGACCGTCGGCGCCGAGACGCCGGCGAGCCGGGCGATGTGCGCCACGGTCATCTCCCGTCGCGGTCGCCGGCTCGCGGGGGCGTCGGGGCTGGTCGCGCTCACGCACGCATCGTACGCGAGAACAGCCCTCCGCCCACCCAGCGATCGATCTTGGTCCTGGGTGCCGAATGGTTCGCGGAAATTTCAGAAACGTTCGTAGAGCACAGCCCTATGAACTGCAGAAATCTTATTGACACCTCGGATGTGATACCGCTGGCAACCGCCGGGGCCCAGGATCGGGCCTGCGACATTCACCGATCCCGATCACCCGCCGAGAAAGAGGACAACGTGAAACTCCACCTGACCCGCTTACGGCGACGCACGGTGGTCATCCCGGCCGCCGGCGCGCTGGCTGCCGCCCTGGTGTGCGCGATGCTGACCGCGCCGACCGCGGCCACCGCCGCGGACGCGTCAACGAAGTACCTCGGGGTGTTCCGCGAGACGAACCCCACCGCCATCGCGTCGGGCACGGCCAGCCGGTACGGGGTGACCCCGGCGAGCGTCTTCTGGTTCGATGCCTGGGCCACCGGCAACGCCTTCAACGTGTCGGAGGCCAAGGCGCTGTGGAGTCAGGGCATCATGACGCACTTCACCTGGGAGCCCTGGAACACGGCGCTCAGCGCGACCGACGCCAACCAGATCCACCTGCAGGACATCATCGACGGCAAGTGGGACACCTACATCAAGGCACGTGGCGCGGAGTTCGCCTCGGTCGGCGCACCGATCATGGTGCGCTGGGGGCACGAGTTCAACGGCAACTGGTACCCGTGGGGCATCGTCAACAATGGCAGCAACCCGGCCCTGTACGTCAGCGCCTACCGACGGGTGCACGACCTCGTCGTCGCGGCCGGGGGCACCAACGTGCAGTGGGTGTGGTGTTTCAACGCCAGTTCTACCCCCGATGCCTCCTACAACGAACCCGCGCGGTCCTATCCCGGTGATGCGTACGTCGACTGGGTCGGCATCGACGGGTACAACTGGGGTCTCGGTCCGTCCTGGGATCCGGCCGGTAACTACTGGACCGGCTTCGAGTCCCTGTACGCCAGCGCGTACGCGAAGGCACGTGCCGTCGCCCCCAAGCGCCCGGTGATGATCGGCGAGATCGCCTCCAGCGAGGACGGCGGCAACAAGGCGCAGTGGATCAACGACATGTCCACCGCCCTGCAGTCGGGTCGCTACCCCGACCTGAAACTGATCTCGTATTTCGACCAGGACAAGGAAGAGCTCTGGTCGGGCACCTCCTCGGCAGCCACCAAGACCGCCTTCACCACCTGGGTCAACCAGACCTACATGAAGGGAACGGGAACCGACCTCGCCCAGGTCGCCGCCCAGTACGAGGGAACAGCCACCACCGGACCGGCGGCCACAACGCGAGCCCCAGTGACAACCACCCGCCCGGTCACCACAGCCGCCGCGACCACCCGGCCGCCGGCCACGACATCGGCCGTCACAAGCCGGCCGCCCTCCACCACGACCGCGGTGACCACCCAGGCGCCGACGAGCATGTCGGCCGGTGCCTGCACCGCAACGTACGCGACGATCGGCTCCTGGCCAGGCGGTTTCCAGGGTGAAGTGACCGTACGCGCCGGCACCTCGACGATCGGCGGCTGGACGGTGCGCTGGACCCTGGCCGGCGGGCAGACGATCAGCCAGCTCTGGAACGGAACGCTGACCACCAACGGTTCCGCAGTGACTGTGAAGAACCTCAGCTGGAACGGCACCGTCAACGCGAACGCATCGACGTCTTTCGGGTTCCTCGGCAGTGGATCGCCATCGACGCCATCGCTCACCTGCACCAGCCCGTGACGCCGTAGCCGCCAACCAAGGCCTGTCTCGAAGTCGAGGTGGCGGCTCCCGCGGTTGGCTGGTCGGGAGGCGCTGTGCCTGGCTCCTGATCGGCGTTCGGTGGGCGAAAGTGCAGGTGCACGCTCGTTGATCACGAAATGATGATCTTGATTATCGCGCCGCGTGACGGCGGAGTCGGGTACTCCGAGACAGGCCTCAGGAATAGCGGCCCCTCAGGTGTTTGTCACGTGAGGGGCCCCTCCATACGGCTCGTCGGACTGACGGGGGCGATCGCCGCGTTTAGGGTGACGCTGTGAGCCTGGGTTTCGGACGGCACTGCGCCGAGATCGTGCAGCGGGCCGAGCTGATGCGGTCGCACATCGCCGGCGCCGACCTGTCGACGGCCGTCCCGACCTGCCCCGGCTGGACCCTCAACCAGCTGGTCCGCCATCTTGGCGGCGGGCTCGGGTGGGCTGAGGAGATCGTCCGCGACCGGGCACTCCAGCCGCCCTCGGACGCCCACTTCCGCGACCTGTCGCGGTACGTCGGTGAGGATCCGGCCGTCCTGGGCGACTGGCTCGTGACGACCGCCGGCCAGCTCGACCAGACGCTGCGCGCCGCCGGCCCCAGCGTCCGGCTCTGGACCCCGGTGACCAGCGGATACGCGGCCTTCTACGCCCGTCGCTTCGCCCATGAGACGCTGATCCACGGAGCCGACGCGACCCTGGCGCTCGGCAGGTCGTTCGCGGTCGATGACGACGTGGCCCGCGACGCGATCGACGAGTGGCTGGACCTCGTGTCGCCGCCCGAGATGCGGGAGTACCAACCGCGCTGGCGGGAGCAGCTCGGACCCCGCCGCACGGTCGCCCTGCACGCGACGGACGTGCGCGCCGACTGGCTCGTCGACCTGTCGGGCGGCGAGATCGTCTGGCGGCACGGCCCGGCGCTGGCCACGGTCGCCGTCGCCGCCCCGGTGGCCGAGCTGTTGCTGATGATCTACAAGCGGCGGCCCACATACGGCGACGGGATCGAGGTCACCGGCGACGCCGGCATGCTCGACTTCTGGCTGGACCGGGCCAGCTTCGGTTGACGCCGGCAGCTGACCAGGCTTTTGTGAGCTGTCGGCTTAGCGATGTATCTGGCCGCCGTCGCGGGCTCTCTGCACGGGTGGAGGCAGCAATCTGCCTCGACCAGTCACAGGGAGGTCAGATGTACCGGCACACCACCACGATCCTGACCGATGAGGTGCTCAGCCCGAAGGACGCCGCGGAGCGGTACAAGATCGAGGCCGATGTGATCATGACGGCCACGATCCTGGGCTTCACGGCCTCGCGGTTCGCGGTCGGGCACCCGGTCGAGTTCGCCGTCGACCCGACCCCGGCCCCGAACGAGGACCCCGAGGACAGGCTCGCCGAGCTGCGGGAGGCGTGCGACCGGATCAACGGGGCGCTGCACCACTACCGGTTCGGCGGCGAGGCGCGCGCGGTCTTCGCGCCGGACTGGCACAAGGGAGCGCTGATCACCGGGGCGGTCGGATCGTCGGCCCGGCCGTTCGCCGCCCGGCACGCGGTCGAGAGCGAGGCGACCGCCTCGATCCTGCGCGAGCTCGCGTCGGTCACCGGCGCCACGTCGATCGGGTACCAGGGCCGTGGCGCCTACACCGGCTTCGTCGACGACCCGGTCGGGAAGACCCCGAGCATCCAGTCCACGATGCGGTTCACCGTGCCGGACCGCCACCCCGAGCTGTACGGCGAGCGCTGGCTGCCGAGGCACTTCGCCTACAGGACCGAGCCGGACGCGCCGGCCCGCGACAACAGCAACACGCCGTGGGGCCTGATCGGCGGCCGGACGGAGATCGACGGCATGGTCGACCAGCCGGCCGGCGCGGGTGACGTGGTCGGCTACACGCACGGCATGATCCAGGCCATCTACACCTGCGTGCAGCGCGGCCCGTGGTGCACGCCGTTCGAGATCGCGGCCGGTTCCGAGACCACGAAGATGGCGTCGTGCTTCCCGTGCACGCTGCTCATGTACGCGGCCGGCTTCCCGCCGTCGGCGATCCACCTGGGCCGCGGCGAGTCGTGGGTGCCGTTCTACGAGCTGCCGCCGGGGGTGGAGACGGCCACCGGCAAGCACTCGCCGCGCATCGACGCCGCCATCAACACGGTCAACACCCGCTGGCGCATCGAGTGCGGCCAGCACCTGGACCTGGGCATCAGGATCCTGAGCCAGGGGGAGATGGCGAACGTGGCAAAGAGCCACCGGCCGGCGGTCACCCTGCTCGCCGGCTACCTGGCGCGGCGCGCGAACGACGTGTTCGTCGCCTCCGGTCTGATCCTGGACGCGGTCACCGTGCACGAGAGCGAGACCGCCCGGGTCACCCGCACGCTGCTCGGCGAGGACGTCGACTGACGCCTCAGCACGGCTCATGAAGGCCCTCGGGGATCAGCCGAGGGCCTTCATGAGTGGCTGAGCGCCCGGGCGAGCAGGTCGGCGTCGATCGTGCGGACGGCGATGTCGTGCGCCCCGTCATCCGTCACCAGAGTCAACGCGGTCATGCTGCGGAAGGCCGCCTTCCGGTCGGACGGCCGCAGCGCGGCTCCGGCGGGGATGGTCAGCTCTTCGGATCCGCCGGTCTTGCGCCAGACGAGGTCGCGGTCCTTCGTCAGGGAGAGCCAACCGCCCCTGGCGTTGGTCTTGCCGGGCGTCCAGAGGAGGCAGAGGACCTTGAGGGTCCGGCCTTCGTCGAAGGCGGCGCGGTCGGCGGCGGGATCGCGCCGCTTGACCCCCCAGCTGTGTAACCACCCCTCAAGCGGCGTGTACGAGCCAGCGGAACGACGAGGTTTGGCAGTCATAGGACAATTGTCGTACAAGACCCATAAGGGTCACCGGACGTTGGCGAGGGCGGCCAGCAGGGCCTCGGCGCGGTCGATGACCGGGCGGTCGCCCAGCTCGACGGCGATGGCCTGGGCGCCGCCCGCGTGGGTGCGCGCCTCGTCCGGCCGGTCGGTGGCGGCGCACAGCTCGGCGAGGCCCACGAGCGCGCTGGCCATCCGCCGGCGGTCGTTGACCTCGACGGCGATGTCGAACGCCGCGGCGAAGTCGGCTTCGGCGGCATCCGTGGACCGGGCGTCCCGGCGCAGTAGAGCGCGGACCTCCAGCGCCTCGGCCTCGCCCGGCCGGTCGCTGATCTCGCGGGCCACCGCGAGCGCCTCCTCGGCACAGCTCAGCGCCTCGTCCGCGCGGCCCATCAGGCGCAGCGAGTTGGCCAGCCGCGCCTGCGCCTGGCTCGCCAGGATGTGGATGCCGGTGACCCGGAACAGCTCGTACGAGCGTTGGCGCAGGGCGAGGGCCTCGGCGTGGCGGCCCAGGTGCTCGTACGTGGTGGCGAGGTTGCCCTCGGCGCGGGCGGCGGCCGGCTTGTCGTCGATCTCGACGGCGATGGCCAGGGCGCGCTCGCCGTACGCGGCGGCCTGTTCGTAGCGGCCCCAGTCGTTGTGCAGGCCGGTGAGGTTGGCCAGGGTGATGACCATGGCGCCGCGCTGGCCCAGCTCCTCGACCATGCG
This sequence comes from Luedemannella flava, assembly GCF_039528515.1. Taxonomy (NCBI): domain Bacteria; kingdom Bacillati; phylum Actinomycetota; class Actinomycetes; order Micromonosporales; family Micromonosporaceae; genus Luedemannella; species Luedemannella flava. Next base: position 33,391 of record NZ_BAAALT010000022.1, on the reverse strand, counting down.
CAACGCGTTGTCCAGGTGCGGCAGCGCCTCGGCGAACTGGTTCTGTTGCCAGAGGAACGTGCCGAGCAGGTTCATCGCCTGCGCCATGGCCAGCCGGTCGCCGAGCCCGGTCGCGAGGTCCAACGCGCGGCGGGCGTGCTCGGCGGCGAGGTCGAAGCGCCGGATCCGGCCCCGGATCACCGAGAAGTAGCGCTCGCAGTTGGCCTCGCCGGCGCGGTCGCCGCGGGCGCGGGTGACCCGCAGCGCGTGCTGGTGCACCTCGACGGCCGCCTCGAAGTGCGCGCCGTTCTCGAGGAACCGGCCGATGATCGTGGCCAGCTGCGTCGCGTGCTCCGGCCAGCCGTTGTCCGCCGCGAAGCCCACCGCCGCCACGAGGTTGGCCAGGTTGGCGGTGAGCCACGCGCGCGACCCGGCGGCGTCCGCGACCGCCGGGTCGGGATTCTCGGGCGCCGTGACCGTGGGCCGGCGGGCCCACTCGGACGGGATCAGCACGTTCATGGCGAGCGCCGCGTGCGCGCGGTAGTGGTCGAGCAGCCGCGTCAGCGCCGCGCGGCGCTCGTCCTCGGCCAGCTCGTCGGCCCGTTCGGCGGCGTACGCGCGGAGCAGGTCGTGCATGTCGAAGCGGTCCGCGCCGACCGGCCGGACGAGGTGCCCGCGGATCAGGGCGTCGAGCTGGCGGGCGGCCCCGGCGGGCGGGCCGCCGAGCAGTTCCGCCGCCGACCGTCGGTCGAGGTCGACGCCGAAGTGGGCGCCGAGCAGGCTGAACGCCCGCGCCTGGTCGGGCGTCAGGCTCCGGTAGGACCAGGCGAAGACCGTCCGCAGCGCCGTCTGCTCGTCGCCGTCCGAGTCGAGGACGTCCAGCCGGCGTCGCTCGTCGCGCAGCTCGTCGGCGAGCGCGGCGACCGACAGGTACGGCCGGGCCACCAGGTGCTCCGCCGCGATCCGCAGCGCGAGCGGCAGGCCCGCGCACGCGGCCGCCACGGCGGCGGCCGCGGCGGCGTCGCCCGGAGCCGCCATCCGNGGCGGCGGCGCCCGGAGCCGCCATCCGGTCGCCGATGAGCGCGCCGAGCAGCCGCACCGACTCCGCCTCCGTCATCAGCTCCACGACGAGGCGCTGCGCGCCGTGCCGGGCCACGAGCGCCGCCAGGCTGTCGCGGCTGGTGACGACGACGCAGCAGGTCGCTGTGCCGGGCAGCAGCGGCCGGACCTGCTCCACGTCGGCGGCGTTGTCGAGCACCAGCAGGACCCGCCGGCGGGCGAGCATGCTGCGCAACAGCGCGGCCCGTTCGGCGACGTCCTCCGGCACGGCCGTCGGCTCGACGCCGAGCGACCGGAGAAAACCGCCCAGCACCTGCCCGGCCGGCACGGGCCGGTCCGGCCCGTACCCGCGCAGGTCGGCGTAGAGCTGGCCGTCGGGGAACCGGGCGGTCGCCCGGTGCGCCCAGTGGACCGCGAGCGCGGTCTTGCCCGCGCCGGCGGTGCCCGACAGCGCCGAGATGACGATGGCGGGCACGCCGCCCGACCCGGTACGGGCGGTGAGCGCGTCGAGCTGGGCCAGCTCCGCCGTCCGCCCGGTGAACTCGGCGACGTCGCCGGGCAGCTGTCGGGGCACCGCCACGACGCCCTCCAGCGCGCTGGCCCGGGTGCCGACGAACTCGCCGCGCAGGATCGCCGCGTGCACGGCGCGCAGCTCCTCGCTCGGCTCGACGCCCAGCTCGTCAACGATGCGACGGCGGGCGACCGCGAACGTGTTGAGCGCCTCCGCCGCGTGTCCGGACAGGTACAGCGCCCGCAGCAGCGCCGCGATCAGCGGCTCGGCCAGGGGATGACGCGCGACCGACGCGCGCAGGACCGTCACGGCCTCGTCGTGGCCGCCGATGTCGAGCTGCAGGCCCGCCCACGCGGCGGTCGCGTCGACCCGCTCGCCGGTCAGCGAGACGCGGGCGCGGTCGGCCCAGTCGCCGGGGACGTCGGCGAGCGGGTCGCCGCGCCACAGGTCGAGCGCGGCACCCAGCGACGCCGCCCGCGACGCCGTGTCGAGCCGGGTGTCGCGGCCGGCGGCGACGAGGCGACGGAACCGGAACAGGTCCACCCGGTCCCTGTCGAGCTCCAGGGCGTACCCACCGGATTGGCGGACGATCGCGGCCTGGACGCCGCTGGCGGACGCCGCGGTGGCGATGACGCCGCGCACGCGCGCCAGGTAGCTGTACAGAGCGTTACGGGCCTCTGGTGGTGGATCGTCCCCCCAGATCCGTTCCATGAGGGTCTCCGCCGTGACCGGCGAACCCGCGTCGACCAGCAGTGCGGCGAGAACGACGCGGTGTTTGGGCGGTCCGGTGGCCACCGGCTGGTCGTCAACGCTGACAACCACGGGCCCGAGCAGGCGAAACTCCATCGCCGGTTCCCCATTTCCCCCCGGAGTGTCCGACCACAAGGAATCTACAAGGCGCGATCAATACGGTCTGCCCGACGTATCGACAGTGACCGTGCGTGACGCGACGGGGCGCATGTGTGGTCGTCGATGGGGGACGCCGGCGGTCGAAGAACCGACGGCTGGAGGGGGATCACACAGATGAGTGCGAGACCAACGAGACGGGTCGCGCTGTGGCTGGGGGCCGCCGCCGTCCTGGCCGCCGGCGCGCTGGTGCCGGTGGTGCTGGCGCGGGCGGCGGACGCCGCGGCCGTGCCGGCCTGTCCGGCGGCCGTGGCCAAGCCGGACGAGGCGTCGAAGCGGGCCCGCGAGTGCCGGGGCAAGGTGGAGATCACCGACCTGACCACCGAGACGGCGTTGACGGTGGCGAACCCGGACGGTTCGTTCACGCTCCGGCAGGACCTCAGCCCACAGCGGGTACGCCGGGACAACGGCTGGGTGCCGGTCGACACGACGCTGCGGTTCGCGGCGGACGGCTCGGTGCGGCCGGCCGCGACCGGCACCGACATCCGGTTCTCCGGCGGCGGCGACGCGGCACTGGCCAGCCTCGGCAAGGACGGCAAGGAACTCGCCCTGGGCTGGCCGACCGCGCTGCCGAAGCCGACCCTCGACGGCGACACGGCCACCTACGCGGAGGTGCTGCCCGGCGTCGACCTCACGGTCACCGCCGACGCGCACGGCTTCTCCGAGGTACTCGTCGTGAAGACGCGGGCGGCGGCGAAGAACCCGGCGCTTGCCGCGCTGACGTTCCGGACAGCGACCAAGGGCGTGAGCCTGCACCGCCGCGCCGACGGCAACGTGGACGCGCGCGACAGCGCCGGGCGGACCGTGTTCGGCTCCTCCGACGCGCTCATGTGGGACTCGCCCCGGCCGGGCAGCGGCGCGCCGGACCGGCCGCACCGCACCGTGAAGATGCCGCAGAAGCTCGGCAAGGGCACGCTGACCGTGGTGCCGGACGCGGGCGTGCTGACCGACCCGCAGACCGTCTTCCCGGTCTACATCGACCCGTCGTTCAGCGCGAACCGGACCGGGTACACGGTGGTCAACAAGGCGGCGCCGGACACGTCGTACTACTCCTCGGGCTACCGCAACGCGCTGCGGGTGGGCCGGGAGTACGGCTCCAGCAACACGTGGCGCAGCTTCTTCCAGTTCGACATCTCCAGCCTGTTCGGCATGACGGTCAAGTCGGCCGGGGTGTTCCTCACCCTGGACCACTCCGCGTCCTGCACGGCGACGCCCGTGCAGCTGTACTCCTCCACGAAGGTCTCCGACTGGGCGCCGCTGACCTGGAACAACACCAAGTCGCGGATGGTCAGCCTGATCCAGACCAAGTCGATGCACGCCAACGAGTCGAGCTGCCCGCAGCCGGACCACCTGGCCGAGTTCGCCTCCTCGGGCGTGGCCAAGCTGGTGCAGAAGCAGGTCGACGCGAAGATCAACCGGGCCGCGTTCGCGCTGCGCGCGTCGGATGAGACCGACCAGACCCAGTGGAAGAAGTTCTACGAGGGCGCGGACCGGACCTTCCTGCAGGTCAGCTACAACCGGCCGCCGAACAAGCCGAGCCCGCTCAGCATCAGCCCGTGCGACTCCGCGTGTGCCAGCCCGGCGGTCGTCAGCAACCGGGCGCCGAAGCTCATGGCGAAGGTCTCCGACCCCGACGGCGGCACGCTGTCGGTGAAGTACGAGGTCTCCTTCACCTCGTCGGGGAGCGTCGTGCGCACCGCCACGGTCACCGGCGTCGCGTCGGGCGCCACGGCGGCGTGGACCGTCTCGCCCACGTTCAGCGGTGACGCGGGCTACCGGTTCCGGGTCCAGGCGTGCGACGCCTACGACTGTGGCGCCTGGTCGAACTACTTCAACTTCACCACCGACATGGTCAACCCACCGCCACCGAAGGTGGCCCCGGTGAACCCGGCCCTCTACTTCGAGGACGACGACTCGGGCGAGGCGTCGGGCGGCATGGGCGTCGCGGGCCAACTGCAGATCACGCCCAACGGCGGCAAGGACATCGTCGAGTACGAGTGGTGGCTCGACGACACGAAGAAGCACACCATCACGACGAGCCTGGACACCAACAAGGCCGCGAAGATCACCGTCAAGCCGGTGAAGGACGGGCCACGCACGCTCACCGTCCTCGGCCGGGACGCGGCCGGCCGCTCCTCGTCCGCGTCGACGTACACGTTCCGGGTGGCCAGCGCCGAGGTCTCGGCCGGCATCTGGAGCCTCGACGAGGCGGCGGGCGCGACGGTGGCCGTCAACGCCCTGCGTCAGCCCGAGGGTGAGACCGTCCCCGACCTGCGGTTCCTCAACGGCAGCGTGCTCGGCGGGGTCGCCTTCGGCACGGCCCGGGGCACCGAGGACCGGGGCGCCACGTTCGACGGCAGCACCGGCTACATCGCCACCTCCGGGCCGGTGCTGGCGACCGACGGCTCGCCGGACCCGTACGACACCACCGCGGAGCCCGATCCGCGCGGCTTCTCGGTGGCGGCCTGGGTCTACGCCGCCGACACCGCCGACCGGGTCGCCGTGTCGCAGAACGGCTCGCTGCACAGCATCTTCCGGCTGGGCCTGTCGGGCGGGAAGTGGTGCTTCACGGTGGACACGGCCGACACCTCGGCCGGCACCAGCGTGAAGGCGTGCTCCACCCTCGCCGTGAAGACGAACGCCTGGGTGCACCTGACCGGCGTCTACGACGCGGCGACCAAGCAGATCCGGATCATGGCCTTCGACGCCGACTGTACGGCCCCCAACGCGGCCGCGACCGCCTTCACCACGGCGCCGTGGCACGCCATGGGCGCGTTCGTGATCGGGCGTGGCCTCAACGGGAGCGGCGTGGCCGCCAACTACTGGAAGGGCGCGATCGACGAGGTGCACGCCTACGAGCGGGCCGTCCCCGAGGTCGAGGGCGTCAACCTCTGCCTGAACTGAGCAGGTCTGCCACCCGGGTCGGCGCCGTCGCCGGCCCGGGTGGCCCCGTCGCACGTACTCCTTGATTTCGATCTTCATTTTTTGGGGGAGCGCCATGGGCGCACACTCGCGCGGGGGTCCGCGCGACAGATCGGCTGGGCACGGATGGTTGCGCGGGCTCAGCCCGCTGACGAAATGGGTGGCCAGCGGCACCGCGCTGGCGGTCGTGGCCGGTGGCCTGGCCGTCGTGGTGGCGGTCAACCGGTGGCAGCCGCCCGCTGCCGGTCAGGTCGACGGCGTCGACGTGGTGCCGGTGGCGGCGCCGAAACGCGCCACCCCGACCGCGGACGGTTCGGCGTACGGGGGCGGGTCGGTGACGTGGCCCGCCGCCGGGACCAGCACCGTTGACGTGTCCGCCGGGGCGAAGGTCGGCGGCGCCATCACCGTGCGCGCCGGCCGGGTCACGAGCGCGTCGGGCGCCATGAGCGGCGCGTCCGCGGTCCGACGCGCGACCGTCGCCGACGTCGACATGGCCGCCGCGACGGCCGCCGCCGTCTCGGGCGTGCTCTTCTCGGTCGCCCGGGCGGCCGCGACCGCGGCTTCCGGGGACGTCGCCGTCGACGTCGACTACGCGGGCTTCGCCAAGGCGTACGGGGCGGACTGGGCCACCCGGATGCGGATCGTGAGCCTGCCGGAGTGCGCGATCACCACGCCCACGGTGGCCGGTTGCACCACGGCCACGCCGGTCGCCAGCACCAACAACGCCGCCAAGGGGACGGTCACCGCGCAGGTCACGCTCGCCGCGAGCGGCGCGGTCACGCTGGCCGCCGCCGCGGCGCCGGCCGGCGACAACGGCGACTACCGGGCGACCAGCCTGTCCGCCGCGTCCACGTGGCAGATGAACCAGCAGGCCGGCGACTTCAGCTGGAGCCTGCCGATCGAGGCGCCGCCGGGCGTCGGCGGGCCGGTGCCGGAGCTCGCCCTGTCGTACTCGTCGGGCGCCGTTGACGGGCTCACCTCCGCGTCCAACAACCAGGGCTCCTGGGTCGGCGACGGGTGGGACACGTGGCCCGGCTACATCGAGCGGCAGTACCGCGGCTGTGCCGAGGACACCGACGAGGTCGGCGGCAAGGCGCCGAACAACGCCAGCAAGAAGACCGGCGACCTGTGCTGGCACTCGTACAACGCGACGCTCTCCTTCGGGGGTTCCACGAGCGAGCTGATCAGCGTCGGCGACGGCCTCTGGAAGAGCCTCTCCGACGACGGCCTGCGCATCGAGCGCGTCCTGAACACGGGGCTCGGCAACGGCGACAACGACGGCGAGTACTGGAAGGTCACCACGACCGACGGCATGCAGTACTTCTTCGGGCGTAACCACCAGGTCGGCTGGGCGTCGGGCAACCCGGAGACCAACTCGGTCTTCACGGCGCCCGTCTACGGCAACCACCCCGACGAGCCCTGCTACAACGCCACGTTCGCGTCGGCGGTGTGCACCCAGGCGTGGCGGTGGAACCTCGACTACGTCATCGACACCCACGACAACACCATGACGTACTTCTACGCCAAGGAGACCGGCGCGTACGGCAAGGAGGCCGACCCCGCCAAGCGCGCCACGTACGTGCGCGGCGGTTACCTGACCAGCATCACCTACGGCACCCGGCAGAGCACCGAGTTCACCGCCACGCCGGCCGCCAAGATCGTCTTCGCCACGGACGACCGCTGCCTGTCCTCCTGCGGCACCGCGCCGAGTTCGCCCACGACGGCCAACTGGCCGGACACCCCCTGGGACCAGTACTGCAAGGCGACGCCCTGCACCGACCAGCTCAGCCCGACGTTCTGGACGGCCAAGCGGCTCACCGCGATCCGGGCGCAGATCGCCACCGGCACGAACGCCTTCCGCACCGTGGACACGTGGACGCTGCGCCACCAGTTCCTCGACGCCGGCAACAACGAGGGCAAGCCGATGTGGCTCAGCGGGGTCACGCACAGCGGCTCCGGCATCCTCAACTCGACGCTGACCGAGCCGGAGATCGTCTTCGCGCCCGGCGCCGACCCGAAGCCGAACCGCGTCGACGGGCCGGCCGACAACCGGACCGGGCTGAACCGCTTCCGCATGGCCTACATCACCACGGAGACCGGCAACCAGATCTCCATCACGTACGCCGGGGCCGACTGCACCCGCACCACGCTGCCGGACCCGGAGACCAACACCAAGCGCTGCTACCCGCAGTACTACGCGCCGCCGGACACGGGGCAGGACCCGAAGCTCGACTGGTTCCACCGGTATGTGGTGACCCGCCTCGACGTCTGGGACGCCACCGGCGCCTCGGACAACCAGCAGTGGAACTACGACTACCTCGACACGCCGGCCTGGCACTACACGTCGAGCCTGGTCACCATCCCGAAGCGGCGCACGTGGGACCAGTACCGCGGGTACTCGAAGGTGCGGGTCCGCAAGGGGCTCACGACCGGCACCCAGTCGGCCACGGAGTACCTGTACTTCCGTGGCATGGACGGCGACCACCGGTCGTCGGGGACCCGTTCGGCCGCCATCGTCGACTCGCAGGGCACCTCGGTGACCGACCGCGAGGCGCTCGCCGGCCAACTGCGCGAGACGACCGTGCTCAACGGGGCGGGCGGATCGTGGATCTCCGGCACCATCACGAGCTACTGGGTCAACGGGCCGACCGCGAAGGTCGGCGCGCGCGAGGCCTACATGGTGCGCCCGTCCCTGGTGCGCAACCGCACCAAGCTGGCGAGCGGGTCGACGCGGTGGACGCGCACGGACTACACGTACAACGCCGACGGCCTGGTGCTCACGGAGGACGACCTCGGCGACACGGGGACGGCCGCCGACGACATGTGCACCACCACCTCGTACACCCGCAACGAGACGCTGTGGATCCTCGACCGGCCGTCCAAGGTGGAGACCGTCGGGGTGACGTGCGACGACCCGCCGACCTACCCGGGCGACTCGTTGTCCCTGCTACGCCACTACTACGACGACGCGAGCAAGGCCTGGGGCACCGCCCCCACCAAGGGTGACGTCGTCAAGACCGAACGCGCCACGTTCAGCGGCAGCACCCCCAGCTGGACCACGACCAGCACCACCGCGTACGACACCAACGGCCGGGTCACCAACCTCGCCGACGCGCTCGGCCGGGCCACCTCGACGACCTACACGCCGTCGCTGACCGGGCCGGTCACCCAGGTGGTGACGAAGGACCCGGCGGGCTACAGCACGACCACCGTCGTGGCGCCCGCGTTCAACCAGCCCACGAGGATCACCGACGCCAACGGTGCCGTCACCGACCTCGTCTACGACAGTCTGGGCCGCCTCACCGGCGTCTGGCTGCCGGGTCGGACGATGGGCAGCCAGAGCGCGAACTACACCTACGCCTACGACGTCCGCAACACGGCGCCGACGGCGGTGACCACGAAGACGCTGCTGCCCACCGGTGACGCGTACCGCACGTCCATCACGCTCCTTGACGGGCAGCTGCGCACCCGACAGGTGCAGACGCAGGCGCCGGGGGGCGGTCGCACGCTGACCGACACCCTGTACGACTCGCGGGGCCTGCTCGTCAGCCAGTCCCAGCCCTACTACGACGCCTCCAACACCGCGCCGAACAAGACCCTGGTGACCGCCGTCGGGCAGCCCGTCGTGCCGGCCGTCACCCGGTACGTCTACGACGGCGCGGAGCGCCAGACCGCGCAGATCCTCGTCGCGCTCGGCCTGGAGAAGTGGCGCACCACCACCGCCTACGCCGGCGAGCGGACCAGCGTCACCCCGCCGGCCGGCGGCACGGCCACGACCACCGTCACGGATGCCCGTGGCCGCGTCACCGAGCTGCGGCAGTACCACGCCGCAGGGAACGTCGGCAGCGACACCGCGTCCACCTTCGACCGGACCCGCTACACGTACACCGTCGGGGGAAGCCTGGACACGGTGACGGACCCGGTCGGCAACGTCTGGAGCCACACGTACGACCAGTGGGGCCGGGAAACCACCTCGGTGGACCCGGACGCGGGCACGACGATCCGGACGTACGACAAGGTCGGCCAGCTCGTTACCACGAAGACGGGCGACACCACGCTCGCCTTCACCTACGACAAGCTGGGCCGCAAGACGACCGTCCGGGACGGCTCGACCACCGGCGCGAAGCGCACCGAGTGGTTCTACGACAAGAAGCCCGACGGCACGGCGTTGGCCAACGCGATCGGACGGACCACGGGGGTCGTCCGCTACTCGGGGTCGGCGACCGTCTACAGCGCCGCCACCACGTCGTTCGACGTGGCCGGGCAGCCCTTGACGGATCAGCTGGTGATCCCGGACGCGGAGACCGGCCTGGCCGGCACCTACACGACGTCCTACACCTACCGGGCCGACGGGCAGCTCGCCAGCAAGACACTGCCGGCCGTGGGGGACCTGACGTCCGAGAAGATCGTGTACGGCTACAACGACGTGGGCCTGCCGCTCTACTCGACGTCCGGTCTCACCTCGTACGTCTACGACTCCGTCTACGACAAGCTCGGGCAGCTGACTCAGCTCGCGCTGGGTGCCTACGGCAGCCGCGTCTTCGTGAACTACGGCATCGACGAGCCGACCCGTCGCCTCACGGGCACGACGGTCTCGCTGGAGAACAAGCCGACCCCGGCGAAGTACGCCTACACGTACGATCCGGCCGGCAACCTCACGAAGGTCACGGACTCGCCGTACCAGCAGGCGGTGGACACCCAGTGCTACCGCTACGACCACCTGGCCCGGATGACCGAGGCGTGGACCGCCGGTTCCGGCGACTGCGCGGCCGCGCCGAGCGTGGCCGGTCTCGGCCAGTCCGCGCCGTACTGGCACAGCTACACGTTCGACGAGACGGGCAACCGGACGAAGGAGGTCCAGCACGGCGCGACGGACATCACCCGCACCTACACGTACCCGGCCGCGAAGGCCGACCAGCCGCACACGCTCACGTCGGTGACGTCGGGCTCGGCAACCGTGGCGGAGTTCGACTACGACACGCGGGGAAACACCACGAAGCGCACGGTGGGCGGGACCGTCCAGACCCTGACCTGGGACGCGGAAGGCCATCTCGCCGAGCTCAAGGAGGGCACGACCAGCACGACGTACACCTACGACGTCGACGGCAACCGGCTGATCCGCAACGACGGCACCGGCAAGACGCTCTACCTGCCGGACGGCAGCGAGCTGCGCTACACCAAGTCGACCGGCGCGAAGAAGGGCACCCGCCACTACGAGGACTCGCGCGGCGAGACCATCGCGGTACGCACGGGAGCCGGGCTGCACTGGGTCGTCGGTGACCACCACGGCACCGCCGAGGTGACGGTCGCCAGCGGCGACCTGACGGCGAGCCGGCGCCGGACGCTGCCGTTCGGGGCGGTGCGGGGCACCACCTCGGCCACCTGGCCGGCCGCGCTGGACAAGGGCTTCGTCGGTGGCACGCTGGACCCGTCCGGCCTCACCCACATCGGAGCCCGGGAGTACGACCCGGCGATCGGCCGGTTCATCTCCGCCGACCCGGTCGTCGACGTCCACGACCCGCAGCAGATGAACGGGTACGCCTACGCCAACAACGCGCCGCCGAGCAAGGCGGACCCGACCGGCCTGCTGTTCGGATTCGTCAAGAAGATCGTCAGTCACGTGGCGGAGCACGCGGACCGCTACTCGTTGGCGCTCGGCATCGCGGCGATCTTCCTCGCCGGCGTGCCCGGTGTGGGCGTGGGCCTGATGTACGCCTCCGCCGCACTGGGCGCCTACGACGCGGGCAAGTCGTTCGCCAAGGGTGAGATCGTGGACGGGGTGATCGGCGTCGCGGCCATCGTCCCGGTTGTCAAGATTGCCCGGATCGGCAAGCTGCCGGAGAGGGCGCTGAACGCGGCTGACGAGGTGGCGGATGCCGCTAAACCGCTGACCTCCAATCCGGTCCGCAAGCTGCCCAAGGGCACGCCGGGGCGGCGGGACGCCAGAAAGGCTGCCTACCAGCAGAAGATGGAGAGGATGGAGAGGCAGACCTATCTGGACATTTCCCAGACCACGCACGCCTTCGGCACCAACATGAGCGGTGTTCGTGCCACCTGGGATGTCATGGGCAATAGCTTCCTCGCGGCGGATGGCCTGTTCCAGGGTTGCAGCTTCGCGGGAAGGTGCGCTGACTCGCTGCACACGCAGATCTTCGGCGCGCCGGCGTTCCAGCCGAAGCCGGCACCGCCGAAGCCGGCCGAGAAAGCCACGCCGCCCGAGACGAGGCCCTTGTTCAATCCGCCGGTGCCGGGCCTCAAGCCCAAGCCAAATAACGACTATCCCACCGTGCGGAAGAGCAACCCGTTCACGCCGCAGTACGTCTGATCGCCGCGACGGCTCCGGTGTGGATCTTTCAGCCACACCGGAGCCGTTTCGGCTCCGCGTTATCCTGGCGGCGGCAATGCCGTGATGTGCGTCGATGGGAGGCGGGCGTGCCGGTTCCTGGCACCGGGTCCGACGGGCGGCACGGACGGTCGGAGACCCGTCCCGGCGACCCGTACCGGTCGGTCACCATCGCGTTCATCGCGGAGCAGGCGGGCGTGTCGATCCCGACCGTGTCCAAGGTGATCAACGGGCGGTCGGGCGTCGGTGTGGAGACCCGCGCCCGTGTCGAGGCGCTCATCAACGAGCACGGCTACCAGCGCCCGGAGCCGACGAACCGCTCCGACATCATGGAGCTCGTCATGGGCGAGCTGGAGAGCCTGTGGGGCCTGGAGATCATCCGGGGCGTCGAGCAGACGGCCCGCGAGCACCAGGTCGGCGTGGTGCTGTCGGACTTCGACCAGCGGCCCAACGAGACGCGCGGCTGGGTCGAGGGCGCGCTCGCCCGCCGGCCGCGGTGCGTGGTCTCGGTGGCGCAACTGTCGAAGGCGCAGCGCGACCAGCTCATCGCCCGCAACATCCCGTTCGTGGTGTTCGACCTGGCCGCCGACCTGCCGGACGACGCCCCGTACGTGGGGGCAACCAACTGGATGGGTGGCCGCAGCGCGACGCGGCACCTGCTGGAGCTCGGCCACCGCAGGATCGCCATGATCAGCGGGCCGGAGCACGTGCTGTGCTGCCGTGCGCGGTTGGACGGCTACCGCTCCGCGATGGACGCGGCGGGCGTCCCGGTCGACCCGGAGCTGGTCCGCCGCGTCGACCTCAACCACGAGGAGGGCTACGCCGCGGGTCGCGCGCTGCTCGCCCTGCCCGACCGGCCGACGGCGATCTTCGCGGCCACCGACGTGCAGGCCATCGGGGTGTACCGGGCGGCCCGCGACGCCGGGCTGCGCATCCCCGAGGACCTCAGCGTGGTCGGCTTCGACGACCTGCCGGTCGTGGCCTGGGTCGACCCGCCGCTGACCACGGTGCACCAGCCACTGGCCGAGATGGCCGCCGCGGCGACCGAGCTGGCGCTCGCCCTCGGCCGTGGCGAACGGCCGGTCCAGCGCCGCATCGAGCTCGCCACGACGCTGACGGTCCGCGAGAGCACCGGTCCACCGCCCACGATCACGGGTTGATCGCGAGCACCAGAAAGGCCGCGAAGACCACGAGGTGCACCCAGCCCTGCAGCACGGTCGCGCGACCCGGCACGACGGTGAGGATCCCGACGACGACGGTGAGGGCGAACAGGCTCATCTGCGCGGGGCCCAGGCCGAGGATGAGCGGGCCCGTGAGCCAGAGCGACGCGAGCGCGATGGCGGGGATGGTCAGCCCGATGCTGGCGATGGCGGAGCCGAGCGCGAGGTTGATGCTGGTCTGGATCCGGTCGCGGCGCGCGGCGCGCACGGCCGCGATGGTCTCCGGCAGCAGCACCAGCAGCGCGATGACCACGCCGACCGCGCTGAGCGGCAGGCCCAGGAAGGCCACGCCCTTCTCGATCGCCGGCGAGACCGCCTTCGCGTCGCCCACCACGGCGACGAGCGCGACGAACAGCATCAGCGCGCTGACGGCGGCCGCCCGGGCGGGCGGCGGTGCGGCGTGGTCCTCCTCGACCACCGCCGCGTCGCCGTGCCCGGTCTCGTTGACCGGGAGGAAGTAGTCGCGGTGGCGCATGGTCTGGGTCATGACGAACACGCCGTACAACAGGATGGAGGCGACCGCGGCGAAGGTGAGCTGCCCGGTGGAGAACTGCGGGCCGGGCTTGCTGGTGGTGAACGTGGGCAGCACCAGCGACAGCGTCGTGAGCGTGGCCACGGTCGCCAGCGCCGCGCCCGAGCCCTCGGGGTGGAACACGGCGACGCGCCGGCGCACCGCGCCGACCAGCAGGGAGAGCCCCAGGATGCCGTTGCAGGTGATCATCACGGCGGCGAAGACCGTGTCGCGGGCCAGCGAGGCGGCCTTCTCCCCGCCGCTGGCCATGAGGGTGACGATGAGCCCGACCTCGATGACGGTGACCGCCACGGCGAGCACCAGCGACCCGAACGGCTCGCCCACCCGGTGCGCGATCACCTCGGCGTGGTGCACGGCGGCCAGCACGGCCCCGGCCAGCAGCACGGCGACCAGCAGGACCACCGGCCCGGCGAGGTGGCGTCCCCACACGAGGGCGAGCACCACCACCGCGAGCACGGGCACCACGACCGTCCACCGGGTGAGCGCCCGCCAGTTGTTCGTCATCCCGCCATTTTCTGGCAGAACACCCCGGTTAGCGCGGTTGGCGCGGCTTGCTGCCGAGTTCGACGGGCCGGCTGTCGTGGGTCAGCGACCCGTCGCGCGCCTTGCCCCGGCGCAGCAGCCGGGTGAGGAACCACAGCGCCCCGCCGAGCACCGTCACGTCGTCGAGGTAGATCGGGTCGGGCAGCACGTCGATCGGGAAGATCGTGTAGATCAGCGCGCCCCAGAACACCAGGTTGCCCTTGGCGCCCATGGCCTGCAGCGACTTGCGCACGGTGAACAGCCGCGACAGCAGGCGGATGGCCCACACGAGGGTCACCACGGCGACGACGACGGCGATCACACCAACGACGATCCACGCCTCCCGCGACATCGGCCGCTCCCTTCGTCTGTCCCCATGTAATACCCGCCCGCCCCGTCCGTCGAACACCAAAACTTTCGGGGTACGGGCGACCGCACGCAGGCCGGGCCGATCTCGCCGGCGCCGGAACTTCCGGGCACGCCGAATGTCATTTCGAAGCATTGAACGCCGCGAAAACATGTCGCTAACATCCCGGAATGGGTTCTGACGCAGCGGGCCCATCGACTACCTGCCGGGGCGACCGGGCGGGCCGCGCGGGCTCGTGGCCCGCCTGACCCTGGAGAGCATCCGCCGGAGGACCATGGACGCGCACTGGGTGGCCACCTGGGCGGCCATGCCGCAGTTCACCGAGCCCGACAACCTGCCGCCGCACGTGGCCGGCGGTCGCGCGTTCGTCGACGTCACCCTGCGGCAGACCGTCCGCGTCTCGGTGGGCGGCGAGCGGGTCCGGCTGCGGCTGACCAACGCGTTCGGCGACGTGCCGCTGGCGATCGCGGCGGTGAGCGTCGCGCTGCCGGCCGGCGGGGCGGCCGGCGTCAGCGCGATCCGGCCGGACACGGCCCGGGCCGTGACGTTCCACGGGCAGCGCTCGGTCGTCGTCCCGGCCGGCGCCCTGATGGTCTCCGACCCGCTCGACGTGCCCCTCGCGCGCGGGGCGAACCTGACCGTGTCGGTGCACCTGGCGCAGGGCCACCCCGCGGACGCGCTCACCTCGCACCCCGGCTCGCGCACCACGTCGTACGTGCTGGGCGGCAACCGGGTCGCGGACGCCGACCTGCCGGGGGCCGACCCGGTCGACCACTGGTACCTGCTCGGCGCCGTGGAGGTGTGGGCGCCGGCGACGACCGGCGCGGTCGCGCTGCTGGGCGACTCGCTGACCGACGGGCGGGGGTCCACCACCAACGGGAACGACCGCTGGCCCGACCGGCTGCTCGACCGTCTGCCCCCCGGCGTCGCGGTCATCAACCAGGCGGGCGGCGGCAACCGCGTACTCCATGATGGTCTTGGACCCAGCGCGCTGGCCCGGCTGGACCGCGACGTCCTCGCGCAGAGCGGCGTGCGCTGGCTCGTGGTCTTCGAGGGGGTCAACGACCTCGGCACGGCCGCGCCGACCGAGGCCGCGCAGAAGCAGGTCGCCGCCGACCTCATCGCGGCCTACGAGCAGCTCGTCGCCCGGGCGTACGCGCGCTGCGACCGCGTCTACGGCGCGACGATCACGCCGTTCGGCGGGAGCGACCCCTACGACGACCCGGACGGTCGACGCGAGGCCGCGCGGCAGGAGGTCAACCGGTGGATCCGGACCGGCGGCCTCTTCGACGGTGTCCTGGACTTCGACGCGGCCGTCCGCGACCCGGAGCGCCCGCACCGGCTGCTCGCCGCCTTCGACGAGGGCGACCACCTGCACATCAACCCGGCCGGCTACCAGGCGATCGCCAACGCGGTGCCGGACGGGCTGTTCCGTTAGGGAGACCGGCCTTCCTGTGGCGCGTGTCGCAGATCCATCTTGCCAAGATACATAGGGCGCCTATGTATCTTGGTGGACATGGCTCATGAGGACGCCGACCGGCTCGCCACCGAGCTGGTGATCTACGCGTCGCGGCTGGTCCGGGCCGTGCGTCGGCACGCGGGCGACGAGGTCGCGCCGGAGACGCTGCGGCTGCTGGCCCAGATCGACCAGCGCGGGCCCATCGGTATCACGCAGCTCGCCCAGGTGGAGAACTGCGCCCAGCCCACCATGTCGGCGGCCGTGCGCCTGCTCGCCGAGAAGGGCTGGGTCGAGCGGGCCGCGGACCCGCGCGACGCGCGCGCGTCGCTGGTGGCCCTCACCGCGGCGGGCGCCGCCGAGCTGCGGCGTGGACGCGAGCGCTTCGGCCGCGTCGTCGCCGGGTGGTTCGCCGTCGGTCCGCACACCGACGCGGACCTGCGCCGGGCCGTCGACCTCATGAAGTCCCTGGTCGCCCACGAGGCGGGCCAGTGAGCAAACCCCTGTGTCAGTGAGGAAGTCGCACCACCATGAGCACAACCCGAGTGGCCCCCGCGCCCGTGACGGCGCCGCCGAGAGCGTCCATCCTCAAGCAGCCCCGCGCCGTGTGGGCCGTGGCGTTCGCCTGCGTCATCGCGTTCATGGGCATCGGTCTGGTCGACCCGATCCTCAAGCCCATCGCCGAGGAGCTGCAGGCCAGCCCGAGCCAGGTCTCGCTGCTGTTCACCAGCTACATGGCCGTGATGGGCGTGGCCATGCTGATCACCGGCGTGGTGTCCACCCGCATCGGCGCCAAGCGCACCCTCGGCCTCGGCCTCGCCCTCATCGTCGTCTTCGCGGCGCTCGCCGGCTCGTCGGACACGGTCGGCGGCATCGTCGGCTTCCGCGCCGGTTGGGGCCTGGGCAACGCGCTGTTCATCGCCACCGCGCTGGCCACCATCGTGGCCTCGGCCAGCGGCTCCGTCGCGCAGTCCATCATCCTGTTCGAGGCGGCGCTCGGCGTCGGCATCGCGGCCGGCCCGATCATCGGCGGCCAGCTCGGCGAGATCTCCTGGCGGGCGCCGTTCTACGGCGTGGCCGTCCTCATGCTGATCGCGTTCGTGGCCACGGCCGTCTTCCTGCCGAAGACCCCGCCGGCACCGCGCAGGACGTCGCTGATCGACCCGTTCAGGGCGCTGCGCTACCCCGGCCTGCTCACCGTCGCGATCACCGCGCTCTTCTACAACGTCGGCTTCTTCGCGCTGCTGGGCTTCGCCCCGTTCCCGCTCAACATGACCGCCTCGCAGGTGGGCTGGATCTTCTGCGGCTGGGGCGTGCTGCTCGCGTTCACGTCCGTGGTCGTGGCCCCGTGGCTGCAGCGGCGCTTCGGCACCGTGCCGGTGATCGCGGCCGCGCTGTTCGGCTTCGCTCTCGACCTGGCCGCCATGGCCATCTTCACGGAGCACAGGCCGGTCCTGGTCGTGGGCATCATCGTGGCCGGCGCGTTCCTCGGTGTGAACAACACGCTGATCACCGAGGCGGTCATGGGCGCCGCGCCGGTCGAGCGGCCGGTGGCGTCGTCGGCGTACTCGTTCGTGCGGTTCTCCGGCGGAGCCGTCGCCCCGTGGGCGGCCGGCAAGCTGGCCGAGCACGTCAACGTGCACGCGCCGTTCTGGATGGGCACCGCGGGTGTGCTGGTCGCCGTGGCGACCATCCTCGCCGGCCGCCGCTTCCTGGTCGGCGCCCACGCGCCTGCACCCGGCAGCACCGCCGAGGCGGAGGCCATCGCCGTCGGTGACGCCGACTGACCGCACGACCCGCACTGGTGACGCGGCGGACGCCGCCACCCCGCCTCCTGGTGGGTGGCGACGTTCCGGATACACCACGTGTGCACATCTGGCGAGATATCCCACGCCGTGCCCGCCAGGTGTGCGCTTCTGGTGGCGCGGGGAGGTCGTGTCGTCGCCAGATGTGCACATGTGGCGGGCCCAGGGAGGTCGCGCCGCGCCAGATGTTCACATGTGGCGGGCCGGAGGCGCTTCAGGCTCGCCAGAAGTGAGCATCTGGCGGGCCGAGCAGCCTTCGACCTCGTCAGATGTGCACTTCTGGCGGTCGGGGCCGGTCTCGGGTCTGCCACATGCGCACTTCCGACGCGCGGGGTAGTGCACGGGTTCGGCGCGGGCGCTCCGGCACGCGTTCGCGCCCACGGCGCCGGAGCCGACGCGACCCCGACGGTCGTTACCGCAGCGACCGGGGAGCGGCAGCTGGTCGCCGCCGCCCCCCGGTCGTGACCTGTCAGGACTGTACGAACACCGCGACGGTGCGGGGCGGGACGGTGAACGTGCCGGTGGCGCGGTCGAACCCGGCCCCCGTCACGTGCAGCGCCGGGTGCACCGCGACCGTGGCGCCGGCCAGCGCCGGCACTTTCTGGGTCGCAACCGACGGCGTGGCGTTGAAGACCACCGTGATGGACCTCCAGCGCTTGTCCAGCCGCCCGCCCGGGCCCGAGTCCTTGAGCAGCATCGTGATGACGCCCGGGGTCTCGGAGGCCGTGCCCGACAGCGGGAACGACAGCCGGGCCTGCACCTGCCCGGCCGAGGAGAGGCTGAACAGCGGCGAGGACCTCTTGACCGCCAGCAGGTCGGCGTAGGCCGACGACGCCGCGTCGACCGCGGCGCAGTCCGGCACGATGGCCGGGTTCGCCAGCAGCGGCTGGGCGAACGACCACTTCGACCCGTTGTCGGCCGCCGGCGGCAGCCCGCGCCCGAACCCGTTCCCGGCCGAGCAGTCCCACTGAATCGCGTTGAACCAGTCACCCGAGTCGTACGAGTTGCGGTCGAGCGACTTGGACCGCAGCCGGTCCGACCCGCCGGCCGCGAACCCGACGCCCTGGCTGAGCGTCGCGAAACTCAACGCCAGCACCTGCATCTTCGCGCGGTCCGAAGCCGACGTGCCCGCCGGCAGCTTGTACGCCAGCGCGTCGAACAGGATCTCGTTGTCGTGCGCGTCGACGTACGTGACCGCCTCACCGGGCGCGCCGGTGTAACCGGCCGGCGAGCCGTTGTAGTCGACCTGCGACCCGGTCACCCGGTTGCCCGACGAGTCCACGAAGGAATAGTCGGCCAGGTTCCCGGCCAGCCCCACCTTGATCAGGTCGCTGTAGTGCAGCAGCCGGTCGCGTTGCGCGGCGGCGGACCCGTTGACGGGGTCGCCGTTCGGGTCGGTGTAGAGGCCGGACGCGAAGCCCTGCAGGCGCGGGTTGCCGTCGAACGGCCCGCCCCCACGCACCGCGTCGCGGAGCCGGTCGTTGAACGTGCCGATTCCGGTGCCGGCCAGGTTGGCCTGGGTGGCCTGGACGAAGCGGGCGTTGCCGGCCACCTCGCCGAAGTCCCAGCCCTCCCCGTACACGTAGATCTTCCTACCGTCGACGCCGTCGCGAGCGAGCGTCAAGGAGTCCAGGGCTGAACGCACCGCCAGGATGTTCTCCCTGGGGTGGTGGCCCATCAGGTCGAACCGGAAGCCGTCGACCTTGTAGACGCGAGCCCAGGTCACCACCGAGTCGACGACCAGTTTGCCCATCATGGCGTGTTCGGGCGCCGTGTTGGCGCAGCACGTCGAGTTGGCAGGAGTGCCGTCGTCGAGCAGCCGCTGGTAGTAGCCCGGCACGAGCTGGTCGAGCACCGAGTGCGCGTCGGTGCCGGCCGCGCTCGTGTGGTTGTAGACCACGTCGAGCACCACCCGCAGCCCGGCGCCGTTGAGCCCGGCCACCATCTGCCGGAACTCCCTGCTCCGCGCGGCCGGGTCGACCGCGTAGGAGCCCTCCGGCGTCGTGTAGTGCCACGGGTCGTAGCCCCAGTTGTAGCCGTCCCTGGCCGCGATGTCCGCCACGCACGCCTGCTGCTTGTCGGAGTCGGCCGGCAACGCCGCCAGGTCACACCCGGGCTGAGCCTGGTCGGACCGCTTCTCGGGCGCCGACGAGAAATCAAAGACAGGCATCAGGTGTACGTGCGTGAGCCCGGCCTTCGCGAGCGAGGAGAGGTGGGTCATGCCGGCCGCGCCCGGCCTCGCGAACGCGAGGTAGGTGCCGCGCTCGGCCGCCGGGACGGTGGTGTCCGCGATGGAGAAGTCCCGTACGGACAGCTCCTGGATCTGGATCTGACCCGGCGCCGTCGCCTTCGGCTTGGCCAGCGACGCCCAACCGGCCGGCGCCGTCGCGGCGTCGGTGAGGTCGACGAGCTGGCTGTGGGTGGAGTTGACGGCGAGCGCCACCGAGTAGGGGTCGGTGACCGACGCGGTGACGACCTTGCCGGCCGCCGGCTGCCAGACGCTGACCCTGAACCGGTAGAACTTGCCCTTCCACGACGCCGGCCCGCTGATCCGCCACACGCCGCTGGCGTCGTCGCGGGACATGGTTTTCACGGTCGGGTCGGCGCTCGGGCTGTCGAACAGCTCCAGCTCGACCGACGTGGCCGTCGGCGCCCACACCGCGAGGTTGGCCTTGCCGCCGCTGAACGTCGGCCCGAGAGTCGCCTTCGTGGCCGCGGCCGCGTAGATGTCGTCGAGCACGCCCGGCAGCTGCACCGAGGTGGCCGACAGCAGCTTGCCGGCGTCGTCGCGCTCGACGGCGACCACCTGCGAGCGCAGCGCCTCGCGCAGCTTGGCGACGTCGCGCGGGTCGACCGCGAAGGTCGGGTACTGCCACAGGTGCGGGAACGTCTTCCGCTGCGCCTCGGTGAGCCCGTTGGCGTTGGCGGACAGCCGGATGACCCGCTGGTCCCCGGTGAGCTGTCCGTCGGAGATCTTCAGGTCGCCGTCGGGGGAGTAGACCAGCGAGTAGGAACGCCCGTCCGTCGGACCGGCCTTCCAGGCGACCGTCGAGCGGTCGATCCACTGGGCCTTGGCCTTGCTCAGGTCGAGGTCGGCGGTGACCTTCTTCGCCTGGGGGAGCAGGTACCCGTTGACGCCCGAGAGCAGCCAGACCTCCCGGCCGGTGCCCACGAGGTCCAGCGACTGGTCGGCCGGCAGGTCCTTGGTGTCTCCCTTGTGGACGATGTAGGACAGGCTAGTCGCGCCCGCGGCGAGCGGCACCCGGTAGACGGCCCCGAACGCGTCGATGCTCGTCGGCAGGAACGGGGAGCCCCAGTCGGTGCCGTTGGCGGCCCCGGTCCACAGGTGCAGGCCCCAGCCGTCGTAGTCGCCGTCGGCCCGGTGGTAGTGCAGGACGGCGACATTCGGGTCAGGCGCCGGCGGGGCCTGGCCGGTGGCCTCCTGGTAGGACGTGTAGACCTTAGGGTCGCCCTGCTTGAGCCAGATCTCCCCGTGCGCCGTGGGGTCCACGGACCGGTCGGACTCGACGTCCTTGGTCCCGAACTTGTCCACGACCAGGAAGCCGACGCTCTTCGCGCCCGGCTTGAGCTTGATCCAGGAGAACCGGCCGTAGGCGTCCTCGCCGCTGAACGGCGCCCCGCTGGGCCAGCTCATGCCGGCCTCGATGTCGCCCCACGCGTAGGTGCTCCACGGGTCGTAGGAGCCGTCGCCGCGCAGGTAGTGCACCACCAGGTTGTCCGGCGCGCCGCCGGCCAGCGGCGGGGTCGCCACCGTGGCCGTCGACGTGGTCGACGTCAGGCGGCCGGCCGGGTCGCGGACCACCGCCTTGTACGTGAGCTTCGCGCCCGCCGGCAGCCCGGTCAGGTCGTGGAACACCCGGTACGGCGCCCGGTCGGCGGTGCCGAGCAGGCGCCAGCCGCCGTCGCCCACCTTCACGGCGAAGGTGACCTGCGCCGGGGCGTCGGTGCCCACGGCCGCGACCACCTCGGCGCGCGAGGCGACACCGCCCGTCGGTGAGGTGATCTTGATACTCGGTGACGCGTCGGCGGCGCCCACCGGAGCCGCGGCCTTGAGGGCCACGGCCGACAGGGCCGGGACGGTGACGGTCAGCTTCTTGTCCGCGTCGGTGGACGCGGTTCCCCCGCCGGTCGGGTAGACCTGCGCGAAGGACATGCCGGCCGAGAACGTCGGCACGGACACCGTCTGTGCAGTTGTGGCGTTGTTGACGGCCACCACGTACTCGACGGGGTTGGCCGGATCGAAGCGGCTGGCAGCAAAGACACCTGGTCCATCGGCGGCGAACCGGGTGACCTGAGCCCCGTCGGCCAGGACGGGGTGCGCGCTGCGCAGCGCCGCCAACTCGGCGATCGCCTGGTAGATCGGGTGGGACGTGGTGTAGTTGGCCACCGCGTGCGTGCTGCTCGTGCCGATGAGCGGCTGCGACAGGTAGTCCGCCGTCTTCGACGCGAACATGTCCTGCCGCGAGTCCTTGTCGCCGCCCGCGCCGGTGAAGCCCTGCTCGTCGCCGGAGTAGACGACCGGCTGCCCCCGGGTGAGGAACATCAGCTGCTCGGCGAGGATCGCCCGCTTGAGCTGGGCTTGAGGGTCGGTGCCGGCCACCCCGTTGCGGATGAACATGCCGATGCGGCCCATGTCGTGGTTGCCGAGGAAGGTCGGCAGCCGCTCGGCGCTTGACGACGCCGTGGTGTAGAGGTCGTCAGCCGCGTAGACGGAGGCGAGCCGCTGCGCCGACGCGCCGTTGGACACGAAGGCGTTGGCCGCGTCCTGGAAGCCGAAGTCCAGCGTCGCCGGGAGCTGACCCTGGCGGACGTAGGACGAGGACACCTCCGGGTCGGCGCTGTAGACCTCGCCGAACATGAAGAAGTCCGGCTTGCCGTGCGTCCTGGCGTAGCTGTTGATGCCCGACGTGAACTGCGGCCAGAACGCCATGTTCACGTGCTTGGTGGTGTCGATGCGGAACCCGTCGACGCCCGTGCTGCCGATCCAGTCCTGGTAGATCCTCGTCAGGCCGCGCACGACCTCGGGACGCTCGGTCCACAGGTCGTCGAGCCCGAAGAAGTCGCCGTACTCGCTGTTCTCGCCGCTGAACGTCGAGTCGCCCCGGTTGTGGTACATGGTGGGGTCGTTGAGCCACGCGGGCGCCTTCAGCTTCGCGTCGGCCGGGCTCTCGAACACCGGGGTGTACGGGAACGAGCCCGTGTTCACCTTGGGGAACCCGTTCGTCCCGGCCGCGTAGTTGCGGTCCTCGAACGGCTGCCCGGAGGCGTCCTCGTAGGGGGAGTCGGCCTTGCTGACGTAGCCGTACCTGTCTTCCTTGTAGCGGATGACGTCGGCCGTGTGGTTCGTGATGACGTCGAGGTAGATCTTGATGCCGCGCTTGTGCGCCGCCTCGACGAGCTTGCGCAGGTCGGCGTTCGTGCCGAAGTGCGGGTCGACCTGCGTGAAGTCGGTGATCCAGTAGCCGTGGTAGCCGGCCGAGGCGTTCGCGCCCTCGCCCTGCACCGGCTGGTTCTTGAAGACGGGCGCGAGCCAGATGGCGGTGGTGCCCAGGCCCTGGATGTAGTCGAGCTTGTTGAGCACGCCCTTGATGTCGCCACCGTGGTAGAAGCCCTTGTCGGTGGCGTCGTAACCGGTGCTGAGCCGGTCACCGGACAGTTTGCCCTTGTCGTTGCCGGTGTCGCCGTTGGCGAACCGGTCGGGGAGTACGAAGTAGAACTGCTCGTTGCGCGGCCGCTGCGGCGCGCGGGCCGCGAGCTGGGCGTCGCTGGGCTCGGTGGTCCAGTCGACGGGCTGTGCGGCGATGGTGGGCTCGGGGAGCGGGTCGGGACGGTTGGCCAGGGAGACGCCGATGGCTCCGAGACTGGCGGCGACCGCGACGGACAGCCCGATCACGTACGGGCTACGGGGACGTTTCAAGAGATTCATGGAGGCCTCTCCTGAGGGGGATGGCCGGACGGTACTCCTTCCAGAAAGTTGCAGCAAGGTTTTGCAAGGCTAGGGTATGGGCGTGCGTGTCGGATTCGGACTGCCCGTCGCGGGCGCCTGGGCCACCCCGGCCAACGTCGCCCGCTTCGCCGCCCGGGCGGAGGAGCTGGGCTACGGGTCGCTGTGGACGTTCCAGCGACTGATCGTTGGAGAGAACGAGCAGGTCCTGCCCGTCTACCGGGCGGTGCTCGACCCGCTGATCGCGCTGAGCTTCGCCGCCGCGCACACGTCGACCGCGCGGCTCGGCGTCGCCATCGTCAACGCGCCGTTCGTGTCGCCCACGGTCCTCGCCAAGCAGGCCGGCACCCTGGACCTGCTCTCCGGCGGTCGCCTCGACCTGGGCCTGGGCACCGGCTGGTCGCCCGCCGAGTTCGTCGCCACCGGCGCGTCGATGGAGCGCCGTGGCAGGCGCGTCGAGGAGTACGCCGCCGTCCTGCGCACCCTGTGGGCCGACGAGGTCTCCTCGTTCGACGGCGAGTTCTACGCCGTCCCCGCCGCGCGGATGGATCCCAAGCCGGTGCAGCGACCCGGCCCGCCGCTGCTGTTCGGCGGCTCGGTGCCGGCCGCGCTGCGCCGGGCGGGTCGCCTCGGCGACGGTTGGATCAGCCGCAGCGCCCAGGACCTCTCCGCGATCGCCGCGGACGTCGCCGAGGTGAGGCGCGGCGCGGTTGAGGCGGGCAAGGACCCTGCCGCGGTACGCATCGTGTGCCGGGGCGTGGTCCGCCCCGGCGAGCGCGGCCCGCGCCTGTCCGGATCGCCGGACGACATCCGCGCCGACCTCGCCTGGCTGGCCGACCAGGGCGTCACCGAGGTCTTCCTCGACCTCAACTGGGACCCCCTGATCGGCAACCCCGCCACCGACCCCGACGAGGCCACCACCCGCGCCGACACCCTCCTCACGGCACTCGCGCCCTAGAGCGCCACTTACTGCGGAAGTCGACTTCTGGTGGCTTGGCGGGCCGGCAGGGATCCGTGGGCGCCAGTAACGGTTACGCAGCGCGGCTCGCCACCGTGGCCGCTTGGTGTCACTATGTTGCGCAGCCCGACTCCACCACCCCCTCAAGGAGCGACATGGCCAGGCGGGAAGACGGCAGCAAACTGGTGCTGCGCGGCGTACTCATCTCGGTCGTCACCGTCGCGATCCTGGTGCTGCTCGCGGCCTTCCACACCGCGGTGTTCGACGCCGTCGCGGGCGCCTGGAACTTCGTCGTGGACCGGATCCCGGACGACGGGGCGCAGCGGACGGCGGTCCTGGTCTACCTCATCGTCTCGGTCCTCATCGGGATCATCTTCTCCAGGGCCGGCCACTTCACCGCCTACGGCGTGGCGATGGGCCTGATCCCGCTGCTGTGGGTGCTGTTCTGGGAGGGCTTCCCGCCGCTCGGGCTGAACCCGGGGTGGACCGACAGCCTCGGCGTCGGGCACATCGGCCCCGGCATCGTCTCGACCTGGGCGTTCGTCGCCGTCATCCTGATGACGCTGGTGTTCGTGCCGCTGGAGCTGTGGGAGAAGGCGCGCCGCCGCGGGCGTGCCCGCAACGACGACTGACCCGCGTAGCGTGACCGACGTGATCGACGTCGCGGCGGACCACCCGTTCGGACTTTCGGCCCTGCCGTACGGCAGTTTCTCCGTCGGCGGCGGGCCGCGTCGGGTCGGCGTCAGATTCGGTGGGTACGTCCTGGACGTCGCCGCGCTGGCCGACCGCCTGCGGTGGGCGCACGCGGACCTGTTCGCCGGCCCGGTGCTCAACCCGTTCATGGCCGCCGGGCCGGACGCGTGGGCGACGGTGCGCGCGGACCTGCGCGGCTGGCTCGCGGCCGACCCGGATCCGGACCTGTTCACGCCGTTGGCGGACGTGGCGCTCCACCTGCCGGTCGAGGTCGCCGACTACGTCGACTTCTACGCGTCCGAGCAGCACGCGACGAACGCCGGCCGGATCTTCCGCCCGTCGGGTGAGGCTCTGCTTCCTAACTGGAAACACCTGCCCGTCGGCTACCACGGGCGCGCCGGCACGGTCGTCGTCTCCGGCACGGACGTCACCCGCCCCGTCGGGCAGTTCCGCGACCCGGAGGTCACCTTCGGCCCGTCGCGGCGGCTGGACTTCGAGGCCGAGGTCGGGTTCGTCGTCGGCGTGCCCACGGCGATGGGCGACCGGGTCGCGGTCGCGGATTTCGAGCGGCACGTCTTCGGGGTGGTGCTGGTCAACGACTGGTCGGCGCGCGACATCCAGGCGTGGGAGACCGTGCCGCTCGGGCCGTTGCTGGGCAAGTCGTTCGCCACGTCCATGTCGGCGTGGGTGCTGCCGCTGGCCGCGCTCGACCACGCGCGGGTCGCGCCGCCGGCCCGGGACGTGCCCGTCCTGCCCTATCTGGCCGGCGACGACCGGGCCGGGCTGGACATCGCGATCGAGGTGACGATCGGCGGGCACGTGGTCAGCCGCCCGCCGTTCGCCACGATGTACTGGACGGCCGCCCAGCAGCTGGCCCACCTGACGGTGAACGGCGCGAGCCTGCGCACCGGGGACCTGTTCGCCTCCGGCACGGTCAGCGGCCCCGACCGCGACCAGTGGGGCTCGCTGCTGGAACTCAGCTGGAACGGGCGCGACCCGGTCACGCTCGCGGACGGCGCGACGCGGACCTTCCTGGCCGACGGCGACGAGGTGGTCATGACGGCCACCGCGCCGGGCCCGGGCGGGGTGCCGATTGCGCTCGGTGAGGTGCGCGGCACGGTGCGTCCAGCGCAGGTGTGATCTTTCGGGCCGTCGGCTCGGACAAACGGCTAAAGGTCGCCCACCCGCGGTCGACGGGGCGACCGGGCGGCGTCCGTTCGCCGTAGAGTGCGGTGCTCGTTATCCCCGCTTCACCCCGGCAGGAGTCACCCACGGTGGGAATCCCCCTCAACCGTCGTGCCCTCACGCTGACCGCCCTCGTGGCCGCCCCGGTTATCGCCGCGGCCGCTGGCGTCGCCGTGCTGGTCACACGACCCGCACCCGTCGCGTCGCTGGTCGCGGCGAACGGCCCGACGATCCAGGTAGGCGACAACGGTCTCGCCCGGTACCTGACGACGTCCCCCGACCGTCCGATCGCGCCGCCCGCCGACCTGCCCAGGGACGCCACCCCGGAGCAGGCCGCCCGCGCGCACCTGACGTCGTTCGGCACCGCGTTCGGCGTGGCCGACCCGGCGAAGGAGCTCACGACCGTCCGCTCGTTCGGTCAGGGCGCCGCCGAGGTCGTGCGCTTCCAGCAGACGTACGGCGGCCTGCCGGTCATCGGGGGTCAGCTCGCCGTCACCGTGAACTCCGCCGGTGGCCTGCTCGCCATCAACGGCGAGGCGGGCGCCACCGGGGGCGCCACCACGAAGGCGACCATCTCCGCGGCGGACGCGAAGAAGTACGCCGTCGCCTCCACCGCCCGCAAGCTGAAGATCGCCGCGAGCAAGCTGCGCGCCGGTACGGCGACGCTGTCGCTCTACGACGCCTCGCTCGTCGCCCCGAACGGCGTCCCGGGCGCCCGCCCGGTGTGGCACGTCGAGGTCACCGCGCCCAGCCGCCGCAACGTCGACCAGTTCGTCCTCGTCGACGCCCGCAGCGGTCACATCGCACTGACGTTCTCGCAGGTGGAGACGGCCAGCGAGCCCAACCGTTCGGTCTGCGACCTGGCCAACAACCCGAACCTCGCCGACCCCATCTGCCTGTCGGCGGCGAACAACCCCGTACGCACGGAGACCAGCGGGCCGTCGGGCATCGCCGACGCGGACTACGCGTTCGAGCTGACCGGCGCCGTGCACCGGTTCATGCAGAGCCTCGGCCGCGACGGCATCGACGGCAACGGCGCACTGCCGCTGATCTCCACGACGCGTTTCTGCCCCGCGTCGTACGACACGTCGAGCGGCTGCAGGTACCCCAACGCGTTCTGGGACGGCGACGAGAAGCAGATGGTCTTCGGCGACGGGTACGTCGTCGACGACGTGGTCGGGCACGAGCTCACGCACGGCGTGACGCAGTACACGTCCAACCTCCTGTACTACTACCAGTCCGGCGCCATCAACGAGTCGATCTCGGACGTGCTCGGCGAGCTGTTCGACCTCTCCTTCGACGGGGAGTCGCTCGCGACGCCGACCACGACCGCCCCGGCCACCTCGGCCCCGGCCACCTCGGCCGCCCCGACGACCGCGGCGCCGACCACGTCGGCTCCCGCAACGTCGGCACCGGTGACCTCGGCTGCCGGGACGTCCGCGGCGGAGACCCCGGCCCCGGAGGACTCCGCGCCGCAGACCTCGGCCGCCGAGACGTCCGCGCCGGTCACCAGCGACGCACCGACGACGTCCGCCGCTCCGCAGACCTCGGCCGCCGAGACGTCCGCGCCGGTCACGAGCGGCGCCGCGCCGACGAGCGAGTCGGCCGGACAGGGCGTCAAGCCCGGTACGCCGCGTCTCGTTCCCGGCGCCGACGGCGACGACATGCGCTGGCTCGTCGGTGAGGATCTGCCGATCGACCCGACGCGCCCGCGGCCGCCGAACACGGGTGGTGCCATCCGCAGCATGAGCAACCCGTCGCTGTTCTCCCAGCCCGACGCCATGGCGGAGACCGGCAACGACCCCACTGTCAACAGCGAGCTGTGGAACCCGCTGTGGTATGACGCCGGCGGCGTGCACATCAACAGCGGCGTCGGCAACAAGGCCGCCTACCTGATGACCGACGGCGGCACGTTCAACGGCGTCACCGTCGCGGGCATCAAGGACCTCACCAAGGTCGGCAGGATCTGGCTGGGTGCGGAGCAGCTGCTCACCTCGGGCGCCGACTACGGCGACCTGGCGTACGCGCTCCAGCAGGCCTGCGCGAACCTCGGCTACACCAGCGAGTGCGTCTCGGTCACCAACGCGGTGACGGCGGTCCGGATGACCGTGCAGCCGGCCAAGGAGGCCGCGATCAAGCACGCCCACGCCTGCCCGGCCGGCCAGGGCCCGAAGAACCTGTTCCTCGACAGGTTCATCAACGCGGACGCCTGGACGGTCAGTTCGACGGTCAAGCTCGACGGCACGGTGAAGCCGAGCACCATCGCGGGCAACGCCCTGTACATGGACGTTCCGTACCCGGACACGGCGTCGCGCACCCTCACCGCGACGCTCAAGACCGGCATCACGTTGCCCGCCACGGGCACGGTCTACGTGCGTTTCGACCACCTGGACGCGTTCGACTGGTGGGGCCCGATCCCGGAGGACCCGGAGGAGATCTTCCTGGACGGCGGGTTCTTCGGGGCCACGACGAGCACGGCGACCAACCCGAGCTTCCCGGCGCCCAAGGGCACCTGGACGAACGGCCCGAACCGGTCGATCTGGGCCACGGGCACGACGGGCTTCGGCGGCGACAGCCGCGGCTGGACGTCGTCGAAGATCGCGCTCGACCAGGCGACGTACCAGGGCAAGAAGCTCCGGCTCCAGTTCAAGGTCGTGACCGATGGCCTGTTCACGCCGGACAGCGCCGGCTACGGCTGGTGGCTGGACAACGTGCGGGTCTACACGTGCGCGGCCAGGAACCCGGTGCACTCCGACTACAACGGCGACGGCATCAACGACGCCGCGATCGGCGCGCCCGACCGCGACCTCGGCGGCCTGGCCGACGCCGGCGCGGTGACGGTCAGCTACGGCGGCAGCAGCGTCGGCCTCCCGCCGGCGAGCGCCCGGATGCTCACGGCCGGCATGGGCGCGTACGGCGCCGTGCCGGTGGTGGGCCAGCAGTTCGGTTCCTCGGTGGCCAGCGCGGACTTCAACGGCGACGGCTACGCGGACCTGGCGGTCGGCGCGGCGGCCAAGGGCAGCACGGCGGGGACGGTCTCGGTGTTCTACGGCTCGTCCGAGGGCATCACCACCCGCGGCGCGCGGGTCTTCGCCAGCAACACGTTCGCCACCGCCGCCAGCGGCTTCGGTAGGACGCTCGCCGCCGGCGACGTCAACAAGGACGGGTACGCCGACCTCGCCATCGGCGTGGAGGGCGCCGACGCGGCGAAGGGCGGCGTGGGCCTGCTCCGCGGCGCGTCGGGTGGTCTCACCACGACCAACAAGCAGTGGTTCACGCAGGACTCGTCCGGGGTGCCGGGCGCCGGCGAGGCGGGCGACCGCTTCGGCAACGCGGTGGCCTTCGGCGACTTCAACAGGGACGGGTACGCCGACCTCGCCGTGGGCGTCGCCCACGAGGGCATCGGGACGCAGGCGAACTCGGGCGCCTTCGTGGTGCTGCCGGGCACGTCGTCCGGCCTGACCGGCACCGGATCGAAGGGCATGTCGCAGGACAGCTCCGGCGTGCCGGGCGCGGCCGAGGCCAACGACCTGTTCGGTGCCGCGCTCGCGGTCGGTGACTTCAACAGGGACGGGTACGCCGACCTCGCGGTCGGCGCGCCCGGTGAGGCCATCAGCGGCACGGGCGCCGGCGCGGGCGCCGTGACGATCCTCAAGGGTTCGTCCGGCGGTATCACCGCCTCGGGCTCGACGGCGTTGTCGCAGAACACCTCGGGCGTGCCGGACACCGGCGAGACCGGCGACCTCTTCGGCGGCACGCTGGCCACGGGCGACGTCACCGGTGACGGGTACGTCGACCTGGCCGTGGGCGCGCCGGGCGAGGCGGTCGGGACGCAGGCGTTCGCCGGCACCGTGGCCGTGCTCAAGGGCGGCTCGGGCGGTCTCACCGGCTCCGGCGCGGTGGCGATCGGCCAGACCACGGCGACGGGTGGCAACGAGACCGGTGACCGGACCGGGGCGGCGCTGGCGATCATCAAGATCAGGTCTGGTACCGGGGCCAACCTGCTGGTCGGCATCCCGGGCGAGGACAATGGCACCGGTGCCCTGATGGTCTACGCCGCCGGGCCCACCACCACCGGGCTGCAGGTCCAGACGGGCAACCAGTTCGACGGCAGGGCCGAGGTCGGCGCGCTGTTCGGCGCCGCCATCGGCTGACGGCCGACATGACGGCGGGGGCCGCGACCGGAGACGGGTCGCGGCCCCCGCTCCATGTCTGTGCCGGCTGGACCCGATGTGGCAGGGTCGGCACGTGACGGATGAAGGTCAAGGACCGCTGGCCGGTCTGCGTGTGGTTGAGCTGGGCGGCATCGGGCCGGCGCCGTTCTGCGGAATGATGCTGGGCGATCTGGGGGCCGACGTGATCCGCGTGGCGCGGGTCGAGGAGGCCGGCGCCCCGGCGCCCGACGCCGTGCTGCACCGCAACGCCCGTTCCGTCGCCGTCGACCTGAAGCACCCCGACGGCGTGGCCGCCCTGCTGCGCGTCGTGGACGGCGCGGACGCGGTGATCGAGGGGTTCCGGCCCGGGGTCGCCGAGCGGCTCGGCCTCGGCCCCGACGTGTGCCTGGCCCGCCGTCCGGCGCTGGTCTACGGCCGGATGACCGGCTGGGGCCAGACCGGCCCGGCGGCCCACACCCCGGGCCACGACATCAACTACGTGGGCCTCGCCGGCGTGCTGGACGCGATCCGGCCGGCCGGCGCCGTGGACTGGGCGCCCGTGCCGCCCGCGAACCTGGTGGGCGACTTCGGCGGGGGCGGGATGCTGCTCGCCGTGGGCCTGCTCGCCGCGCTGCTGCACGCCCGGACGACCGGTCAGGGACAGGTGGTCGACGCCGCCATGGTGGACGGCTCGGCGCTGCTGCTGGCCATGGCGTACGGCGCGTGGCGGCCGGGGGTGTGGCAGGCCGTCGGCGGCATCGACATCGTCAGCGGCGGGGCGCCGTTCTACCGGTCGTACCGGTGCGCGGACGGGGGGCACGTCGTGGTGGGCGCGCTGGAGCCGCGCTTCTACGCCGAGCTGCTCGCCGTGCTGGGGCTCGCCGGCGACCCCGACTTCGCCGCGCAGTACGACCGGTGGGCGTGGCCGGCGATGCACGCCCGGCTGGCCGAGATCTTCGCGGGGCGGGCGCGGGACGAGTGGGCCCGGCTGTTCGACGGCACGCAGGCGTGCGTCACGCCCGTACTCGGCATGGATGAGGCGCCCGACCACCCGCACCTGGCCGCGCGCGGCACCTACCGGACCCGCGACGATGGGACGGTGGAGCCGGCGCCCGCCCCCCGGTTCGCGGCCACCCCGGCCGGTCCGGTCCGGGCGCCGCGGCCGCTCGGCGCGGACACCGCGGCGGTCCTGGCGGCCGCCGGGCTCGCCGAGGACGACGTGGCACGGCTGGCCAAGGCCGGTGTCGTGGCCGTGGAAGTTCCGCCGTCGAAATAGCTCCGACCTGGGGCCTCTCGCCCTGCATCGACGTTGATTTCATCGATGATTGCTGCTGGATACACTGAACCCGGCCCTTTATCCAGCGAAGTTCATCGATTGAATCCCCGGCGCTGGGTGGGGCGGAGAGAGGATCGGCACACCCATGTGGATCTCACGATGGCGGTCGCGTCGCGGCCGCACGGTGGCGGCGGCTGCCGCCCTGGCGAGCGGGCTCGCGGCCACGGCCGTGGCCCTCGTCATCGCCCCCGGCGCCAACGCCGCGACGGGCTGCCAGGTCACGTACGCGCCCAACTCCTGGCCCGGCGGCTTCACCGCCAACATCCGCGTCAGCGGCGGTGACCAGGCCCTGAGCGGCTGGACGGTCACCTGGAGCTACAGCGGCGACCAGCGGATCACCAACGGCTGGAACGCCACCGTCAGCCAGAGCGGCACGTCCGTGACCGCGACGAACATGTCGTACAACGGCAACGTCGCCGCCAACGCCGCCACCGAGTTCGGGGTGCAGGGCACGTACTCGTCGAGCAACCCGACGCCGACCGCCTTCGCGGTCAACGGCGTCGCCTGCGGCGGCACGACCACCACGTCCGCCGCGGTCACCTCCCGCGCGGTGACGTCGGCGCCGGTGACCTCGCGCGCGGTCACCTCCGCGCCGGTCACGTCGCGCGCGGTGACCTCCGCCCCCGTGACGTCGGCTCCCGTCACCTCCGCCCCGGTCACCTCGGCCCCGGTCACGTCGGTTCCGCCGGCGGGCTGCTCGGGCGCGAGCATCTGCGACGGCTTCGAGAGCCTCGCGGCGGGCACGCCGTCGGGCGCCTGGAGCGTCCAGAACCCCAACTGCTCCGGCTCGGGCACGGCGACGATCGACACGACGACCGCGCGGTCGGGCTCGAAGTCGCTGAAGGTCAACGGCACCGCCGGCTACTGCAACCACGTCTTCGTCCAGTCGGCCACCGCGCTGACCGGCAACACGTGGTACGCCCGGTTCTACGTCCGGCACACCACCGCGCTGCCGTCCTCGCACGTGACGTTCCTGGCCATGAAGGACACCGCCGACGGCGGCCGGGACCTGCGCATGGGCGGCCAGGGCAACAAGCTGCAGTGGAACCGCGAGTCCGACGACCAGACCCTGCCGGTGCAGAGCCCGGTCGGCCTGTCCTACTCCGTCGACCTGCCCACGAACACGTGGACCTGCGTGGAGTTCATGGTCAGCGGTGCCAACGGCCAGATGCAGACGTGGATCAACGGCGCCGACGTCGCCGGCCTGCGCGAGGACATGGTCGCCACGGCCGACATCGACTCCCAGTGGGTCAACAGCCGGCCGAACTGGCGGCCCGCGCTGAGCAATTTCCGCATCGGTTGGGAGAGCTACGGCGAGGGCGCCGACACCCTCTGGTACGACGACGTGGCCGTCGGCGCGAGCCGCATCGGCTGCTGACATGCCGCACTCTAGTTGATCACCAAAGTCGATCTTGGCACGAAACACGCGGACATCCGCGTGCTCGACTTTCGCACTTTTCGTGATCAAGTGGTGGGGT
>NZ_BAAALT010000021.1:0-7088 GCF_039528515.1 Luedemannella flava | reverse complement strand
CGCAGGTGCGCGGCCATGCCGGCCTCGACGGGACCTTTCGCGGCGGCGGTCAGCAGCTCGGCGGGCCGGCTCCACCAGGGCTGCAGCGTCCGGCGCCGGTGCGCGACCGCGCGGCACACGACGGCGGCTGCCTCGTCGGCGCTCGTGGCGGCCAGCCGGTCGAACGCGGCGGTGGGCGCGCTCATCCGGGTGCGGACCAGGCCGCAGTAGACGGTGCTGGTAGTGATGCCGTAGGTGCGCAGCTCGGGCGCGGCGCAGCGCAGCCAGTAGTCGAAGGCGGCCTTGGAGCCCAGGTACGCCGACCAGCCCGGCGCGGGGCTGGTCAGGCCGGCGGTGGACACGTTGACCACGTGCCCGCCGCCGGCGGCCCGCATCGCCGGCACAAGGGCGAGCAGCAGCGCGACCGGCCCGAGGTAGTTCAGGTCGATGGTGCGTTGGACGTCGTGGAACCGGTCGGCGGTCGCGGCGATCGACCGGCGGATGGACCGCCCGGCGTTGTTGACCACCACGTCGACCCGGCCGTAGGCGCTCAGCAGCGCCTCGCCGAGCGCGTCCGCGGCCTCGGGCCGGGACAGGTCCGCCGGGTGGACGTGCGCGGTGCCGCCGGCGGCCACAATGTCGTTGCGGACGGCCTCCAGGCGGTCGGCGGTGCGCGCCACCAGCAGCACCGTCGCCCCGGCCGCGCCCAGCCGGCGGGCGGTGGCCGCGCCGATGCCCTCCGAGGCGCCGGTGACTAGCACGATCCGACCCTCGACCGCGCGCCGCAGCCGTGCCCGGCGCGGACCGTGCCCGGCGATCCCCGCCGTCACCCGCGCCCACCGTCCTACCCACGTCATGCGCCCATGGTGCCCGGCGCCGTCCGCCCTGGTGATCCACCGCCCGGCCCATGTGATCTTCCGGGATGTGACTTCTCGGACCGGATGGCGCGTCAGGCGGAGGGCCCGGTCGTGGTGACTCCGGTCAGGCGGACGTCGCGGAACGCGGCGAGGCGTTCGGCCTGCGCCTCCACGGCCTTCATCGGGACCCGGGCCCACAGCTCCATCGCCACGGCGAGCGTCCGGCCCGCCGCGCGGGGACGCCACAGGCCGACGACCTCGCCGTCGTGCAGCACCGCGCCGGGCCGGCCGAGCACCGGCCACAGCTGCTTGGCCCGGGCCGCGTCGGGCACCACCAGCGCGCGGTCCTTAGCCTGCAGGAACAGGTCGTACGGGCCGAGCAGGCGGGTGCCCCGCGCCGGCGGCCCGTCACGCAGCCGCGCCTCGTCGGCAGCCAGGATCCACCGCCTTTCCCCGCCGGCGCGCACCTCGACCGCGTCATCGGGCCAGCGCCGCTTCACGTCCGTGACCGGCGCATCGAGGTACGCCGCGACGTGCTGCGGCGTGGCCGGGCCGAGCAGGCGCAGGTACGCCCGGATCACGTCGAACCGTTCGCCGGCCGCCGCGGCGGCCTTGAATTTCGGGATGCGGGTGAGCACGGGCGGCGACGTGCCGTGCTGAAGTTCGAGCCCGGCACGCAGCGCGGCCAGCCGGAACGGCATCTCGTACAGGTGGGTGGCCTGGCACGGGCGGCATTCGCGCAGGTAGGGCTCAGGCATCACGGCGGTGAGCCGGGTCGAGACCGCACCCTTCACGGTGGGCTTCGTGACGATCGTCCGCATGGCGGCGGCGACCGTGTCGAGGGCGTCGACCACCCCGATGCCGGCGGCGCGCAGCGGTCTCGCCGCGTCGTAGATCCGCTTGGCCGCGTCCGCGTCGGAGAACGGCGCCACCGCGGCCGCGACCTGCGCGAGGTCCGCACGGCGGTAGAGGTGCGGGGCGCCCCGGATGGTCCACACGTCCGCGAGCGCATCCGGCGCGAGCGCGCCGGTGTCGACGCCGCGCAGGGCCAGCGCCCACCGGCCGCCGTCCGGCCCGGTCTCCTGCGCGCCGAGGTCGAGCACGGCCGCCTCGACCAGGTCGGTGGACTCGCGGTCCAACTGCTGCGCGTGGACCCGGAAGCCGAGCACCCGCGCGCGGGTCACGTCTGCTATCGCCTCAGCCTAGGCCGGACCACCGACACGTTTGCCGACCCGGCCCGCGCGGGCAGAACACACCGCATGGGTCAGCACTGGTACGACAACGCGGTCATCTACAGCGTCGACGTCGAGACGTACGCCGATTCGGACTCCGACGGGGTGGGCGACTTCCGGGGCCTCATCGGCCGGCTCGACTACCTCTACCGGCTCGGCGTGACGTGCCTGTGGCTGGCGCCGATCCACCCGTCGCCGCGCCGCGACGGCGGCTACGACGTCGCCGACTTCTACGGCGTCGACCCGCGGCTGGGCACGCTCGGCGACTTCGCGGAGCTGCTGCACGAGGCGCGCAACCGGGGCATCAAGGTCATCATCGACCTGGTGGTGAACCACACCTCCGACGAGCACCCGTGGTTCGTTGACGCCATTTCCTCGCCGGACTCCCGCTACCGCGACTGGTACGTGTGGACCGACAGCGAGCCCGCCGACCGCCGCCAGGGCATGGTCTTCCCGGGCGAGCAGAGCGAGACGTGGACCTACCACCGCAAGGCCCGCGCCTGGTACTACCACCGGTTCTACGACTTCCAGCCCGACCTGAACCTGGCCAACCCGGACGTCCGCACCGAGGTCAAGAAGATCATCGGGTTCTGGCTGCAGCTCGGGGTCGCCGGATTCCGCATGGACGCGGTCCCGTTCATCATCGAGCAGACCGAGCCGGGCAACTCGGACTCGCCCAAGGACTTCCCGTTCCTCACCGAACTGCGCGCGTACGCGTCCTGGCGACGCGGCGACGCGTTGCTGCTCGCCGAGGCCAACGTCGCCGTGGACGAGATCGTGCGGTACTTCGGTGACGAGGGCGGCTCGGGCAACCGCATCAACATGCTCTTCGACTTCCTGCTCAACGACTCGATGGTGCTGGCCCTGGCCCGCCGCCGCGCGGAGCCGCTCATCATGGCGCTGACCGAGTCGCCGAGGCTGCCGGACGGCGGGCAGTGGGCCACGTTCCTGCGCAACCACGACGAGATCGACCTGTCCCGGCTCACCGCCGAGCAGCGCGAGGAGGTCTTCGCCGAGTTCGGCCCCGACGAGAACATGCGGCTGTACGACCGGGGCATCCGCCGCCGGCTCGCCCCCATGCTCGGCGGCGACCGGCGCCGCCTGGAGCTGGCCTACTCGCTGCAGTTCTCCATGCGCGGCACCCCGGTGCTGCGCTACGGCGAGGAGATCGGCATGGGCGACGACCTGGCGCTGCCCGGCCGCAACGCGATCCGCACCCCGATGCAGTGGTCGGACAAGACCAACGGCGGCTTCAGTGCCGCGGACCCGGTGCGCCCCGTGATCAAAAACGGGGGGTACGGGTACCAGAAGGTCAACGTGACCGCGCAGCGGCACGACCCCACGTCCCTGCTGAGCTGGTTCGAGCGGATGATCCGCACGCTGCGGGAGAGCCCGGAGGTGGGCGGCGGCACCTGCACCGCCATCGACGACGCGGCTCTGCCACCGGCCGTGCTGGTCCACCGCGCCGACGGCCCGAGCGGGACCATGCTGTTCCTGCACAACCTCGACGACGCGCCGGTCCGGGTGGACCTGGGCCGGATCGCCGCCGACGCCGACCACCCCAACCAGGTCTTCGGCGACCAGCCCTACGAGGACAAGCTGGACCTGGCCGACCTGGAGCTGACCGGCTTCGGCTACCGGTGGATCCGGATCCGCCGGGATCCGGCCGGCTGATCCCCGGGGGCGTCCGCCGGGGGGCGTGGCCGCGCGGCCAGCGTCACCGCGGCCGCGAGGAGCGCGCCGGCCAGGGCGCACGCCATGTCCTTGTGCGGGTCCCACAGGTCGCCCTGCTGCCCGTTGTACGCCTCGGCGGTGGCCGGTGACAGCGCCATGGCGACGCCCCATTCGAGCAGTTCGTACAGGGCGCTGGTGGACAGGGTCACCTCGATCGCGGCGAGCGCGGCCCGTCGGGGCGCCCACCCGCGCGCGTCGACCAGGTAGCGGATCAGGACGGGCGCGAGGCACGCCCCGTACGACACGTGGACCAGCCGGTCGAAGTTGTTGCGGGTCCAGCCGAGCCGCTCGTTGACCGACCAGCCCAGCAGCGCCCGGGACCACTCGTCGTAGGGCACCTCGGAGTACAGCCAGCGCGCGGCCACCGAGTGCAGCGCGAGGAACACCAGGATGAGCACGAGGGAGCCGAGCGGCAGCCGCCGGCGCCGGTGCACCCACCACAGCGCGACGAGCGCGATGAGCGTCAGGCCGTGGTGCAGCGCCTGCTCGGCGGGGTGCGGCGGGCGCCACCAGGTGGCCGCGACCAGCGCCGCGAAGATTGCGAGCGCCGCCCGTTCCCCGGTGACCATGTCGACCACGGTAACCGTGCCGGGGTGGGAGCATGATCCCGTGACCGAACTGGAACCGGCGTTCGCCCTGCACCACGTCCAGCTCGCCATCCCCGCCGGCGCGGAGGACGCGTGCCGGGCGTTCTACGTTGGCCTGCTCGGCCTGCACGAGGTCGACAAGCCGCCCGTGCTGGCGGCGCGCGGCGGCCTGTGGGTGCGCGGCGGGACGCTGGAGCTGCACCTCGGTGTGGAGGCCGACTTCCGCCCGGCCCGCAAGGCGCACCCCGGCATCCTGGTGGCCGACCTCGACGATCTCGTGCGCCGCCTCACCGCCGCGGGCGTCGCGGTCGAGTGCGACCCGCACTTGCCCGGCTACCGGCGCTGCTACGCCGCGGACCCGGTCGGCAACCGGCTGGAGTTCCTGGCGACCGACCCGGACAACGCCGGCTAGGGCCTGCCTCGAGGTCGATGCCGGCAGCGCCGTCGTGATCGGCGTTGGTGGCTGAACGCGCAGGGTGCGCGGGTGTTGATCGCGGTTTCGTGTACCAGGGTGTAGCCCGGCTCCGGCCTGGTACACGGTAACTGTTCAGGTGGTCCGCGCCGGGGTGGAGATCGCCATCTGCGGTGCGGACGTGCAGTCCGAACGCCAGCTGTTCATGTGTGGCGGTCCATGATCGTCAAATGCCGTGCGGACACGTAGTCCCCACGACCTGATAACCGACAAACCACCCCCCGCAAGTCGTGAAGATCGCCGTCTCCTGTACCAGAGCGCAGCCCAGCCACACTCCCGCACAGAAAACTGAGATCTTGGTACCAACCGGCGCCGGAGGCCCGATGACCGCGACGCTGAGCCGGAACGCCGGGTCCCACCCGAAACCTCATCATGACCGC
Organism: Luedemannella flava; assembly: GCF_039528515.1. NCBI lineage: Bacteria > Bacillati > Actinomycetota > Actinomycetes > Micromonosporales > Micromonosporaceae > Luedemannella > Luedemannella flava. Next base: position 1,847 of record NZ_BAAALT010000021.1, on the reverse strand, counting down.
TGTCTGGAGAACCGATGCAGGCACGGACCGGTCGTACGTCACTCGGAACGCCGATCTTGACTGTCATGTGCCGGCACGCGACTTCGAGAACGTGATCGATGAGCGGATCAGTCGCCCGCGACCGTGCGGCGTCGGCGGGCAAGAAGGATGCTCGCGCCTCCCACGAACAGGAGGATGCCGCCGACAGTCGCGATGATGCCTGTATTGGTACCGGTGACCGGCATGCTGCCGCCCGCTGGCGTACTGGCGGCGGTGGTCGGGGTCGGAGCCGCGCTGGTGGCGCTGGGGCTGGTCGGGGCGCTGGTTGTGGTTCTGGTGGGCGACGCGGACGTGGACGCGGGCACCGACGGTGACGCGGACGTGGACGCGGGCACCGACGGTGACGCGGACGTTGACGCGGATGCCGGCGGCGTTGTCGTGGACGCGCAGTCGAGCGCGCGTGCGGCGTACAGGCCGTCGTTCAGATAGGCGAGCAGGGCGGCGATGGTGCCCTCATCGAGCACCTTCTGCGCGGCCGCCTGCACGTTGGCGCCGGCGCCCGTCATCGTCTGGCCCACCGCGACCCGCAGATCAATCGTCCAGACCGTCTGCAGGTTCGTCCTGAGGAACGCGCGGAGATCCTCCGCGGGGCCGTCCAGCCGCTCCTGCAGCCTGCCGGGCAAGGAGGTCAACGCGTTGGCTTTCGCCGCGGCCTGGATCTGGTTGGCCAGGAGGCGCACATCGGTGTCGGAGGCGGTTTCCAGGTCGATCGTGACGAGCTCGCGGATATCCTGGTAAACCTTGCGCTCGACCGGCTGGCAGGACGCGTTCGGCCCGGACGACGCGGCGTAGGCCACCGCCGGTGCCGCCGGAACCAGGACGGCCAGCGCTAGCAGGACGCCGACCCGAATGCGCGATCGCATGGACTTTCCTCCCCGTGTAAGCCCCAACATGTATACACGATCGTCGGTGGACGGAAGGCCCCGTGGGCTAGGGTCGAGCGGGTGACCGACGAGCCGTGCCACCTTGCCCAGATCAACGTCGCGCGGCTGCTCGCGCCGCTGACTGACCCCCTGATCGCCGACTTCGTCGCCAACATCGACCCCGTCAACGCCGCCGCGGAGGCCGCCCCCGGCTACGTGTGGCGGCTGGACCTGCCGGCTGGCGAGGCGAAGGTCTTCGACGACGAGTGGCTGCTGGTGAACATGTCGGTGTGGGCCTCGGTGGAGGCTTTGACGTCCTATGTGTACGATCCGGTGCACCGCGCCGTGCTCGGCCGCCGCCGCGAGTGGTTCTCCCGGCTGGCCGACGCGTCGACCGCGCTGTGGTGGGTGCCGGCCGGCCACGAGCCCACCGTCGCCGAGGCGGAGGAGCGGCTGCGGCTGCTGCGCGCCAACGGGCCGACGCCGGAGGCGTTCACGATGCGCACCACCTTCCCGCCACCGGTCGGCTCGCACCGGCTGGCGGACGTGCCCGACGTCGAGCCGTGCCCGGCGTGACGGTTCCGCTCCGGTTCGCCCGCACGGTCGCGGGGGTGTGGGGCGAGCCCGGCCGGCGCTGGCTGGCGGGCCTGCCGCGCACCGTCGCGGCCGTGGCCGCGGCCTGGGACCTCACGCCCGGCGTGCCGTACGACCCGACGTACCACTGGGTGGTCCCGGCGATCCGGGCCGACGGGGAGCGGGTCGTGCTCAAGCTCGGCGTGCCGGGCTCGCCGCACCTGGCAGCCGAGGCGGCCGCCCTGACCGCGTACGCCGGTCGCGGCGCAGTCGCGCTGCTCGCCTTCGACGCCGCGCGCGGCGCGCTGCTGCTGGAACGGGCCGACCCCGGCACGCCGGCCAGCGCCCTCGTGCCCGCCGACGATGCGGCCG
>NZ_BAAALT010000020.1:0-93175 GCF_039528515.1 Luedemannella flava | reverse complement strand
CGCCGGCCCGGGCGCCGGCGGCCCGCTGCCCCGCCTCGACGTCACCATCGCCCGCGCGAACGGCGAGACGCAGACGTTGCGGCTCGGCCCGATCCGCGCCGGCAGTCACACGTACCCGATCGAGCTCACCAACTGCCCGGCCGAGCGCCCGTGCCGGCTGGTCAGCTTCCTGGTGCTCGGCGGCGCGGGCACGGCCGTGTCGCTGCACCGCCTCGACGGGCCGGCCGGTGTCGTCGTCACGCCGGACGTGTTCGGCGACGTGTCCCGCTGGCGCGGCGCGGTGGTGCCCGACGGCGGCGGCGTCGAGGTCGAGGCCGGGCATGGCGTCCTGTCCATCGTCAACGGCTTCCCCGCCGGCGAGCAGCGCCGGGCCGACCGTCGGGTGTTCGTGGCCGACGCGGCGGTGCCGCTGCCCGTGATCCGCGCCGGCAAGGTGCCGTCGGCCGACCCGATCGGCGACAACCGGATCGCGCCGCTCGGCATCGACGAGGTCCCGTACCGCATCGCCCTGAAGGCCGACGTGCTGCCCGGGTTCGGCAACGACGCGATGCTCGTCGACCTCACCGCGGCCGCGCGGACCAGCACCGCCGCGAACGAAGCGGTCAGCTACGAGGTCTGGCTCACCGCCGACGCGCCCGCCGCGATCACCGAGCGGCTGGCCGATGCCGGCCTGACCGTGCTGAACCGGCGCACGGCCGCCGACGTCGCCGACCGGTACGCCCGGCAGGGTCCGGCCGCCGCGCTGCGTTACCTGGTCTTCACCGCGCTCGTCGGCCTCGCCCTCGCCGCCGGGTCACTGTTCGTCGTGGCGGCCGTCGAGCGGCGGCCGCGCGCCGCCGAGCTCGCCGCGCTGCGGGCGCAGGGCGTGCCCCACCGGGTGGTGCGCCTGGCCGGCTACGCCAGCTACGGCGCGCTGGTCGGCGGCGCCGTACTCGCCGGATTGCTGGCGGCGGTGCTCGCGCGGCTCATCGTCAGCGCCGCGTCGCCGATCTTCACCGACGGCTGGGAGGTGCTGCCGCTACGGACCGGGGCCGAACCCGTCCCGCTCCTCGTGGCGGCCGCCGTGGCGGTCGTGGTGCTCGCGGGGGCCACCGCGGTGGCGACCGCCCAGATGATCCGCACCGTGCGGGTCTGGCAGCCGGGAGGCCGCTCGTGATCGCCCTGGTCCTCGCGATGCTGCGGGCCCGCCGCGCGCAGGCGTTGACGGTGCTGCTGCTGTGCGCCTTCACGACCGGGGCGGCGGTCGCCGGGCCGGCCAGCCTGCGCGCCGTCGACGCCGCGATCGTCGAACACGAGGCGGAGCACGCCACCGCGAACGAGCGGATGCTCTCGCTGGGCGCGGTGTCGTCCGAGGGGATCAACGCGTCCAGCGACTTCACCCAGTTCGTGCCCGCGGTGCTCGGTCTGCCCGGCTTCGACCAGGTGTACTCGGTCGAGATCTCCATGTTCGGCTTCGGCCCCGGGGCGGAGATCTCGCGGGTGGTGTTCCGTGAGGACACCTGCGCGCACCTGACGATGGTCCGGGGGCGCTGCTCGCAGGGCAACTACGAGGTCGTCATCGGCGAGCAGACCGCGCGGCGGACCGGGATCGTCCCGGGCACCCGGGTCACCACCGACGAGGTCAAGTACGACCCGTCGTCGGGCGTGGCCTATCCCGCCGGCAACCCGCACGTGCTCAACGTCGTCGGCACCTACGAGCCCACCGACCCCGACGACCTGTACTGGGGCCGCTCCAGCTACTTCGCCCTCGACGGCAAGGGCCAGCGCGCCGAGCCCGTGTTCATGAGCCGGCGGACCATCGGCTACCTCAACCAGTCGACGCAGTGGCAGGGGATGGACGCGATCCTGCGGGCCGACGCGGTCACCCCCGAGAGCCTGGCCGACCTGCGCGAGGCCGTGGACGGGGTGACGGCGGCCCTCGGCGAGTCGCAGATGCTCATCGTGTCGACCGAGATCCCGAAGCTGCTGGAACGCATCCAGGCCAGCATGGACACCGCGCACACGCTCGTGCCGATCGCGTTCGTGCCGCTCGTCGCGCTGTGTCTGTTCGTCATCTATCTCGCCGTCTCCTACGGCACGGCCGGGCGCCGCTACGAGCTCGGGCTGGTCGCCCTGCGCGGCGCGAGCCCGCTGCGCCGGTGGTGGCTGGCCAGCGGCGAGGTCATCCTCATGATCCTGCTCGGCGTCCCGCTCGGGTACGCCCTGGGCCACGCGGCCGTCGCGCTCGTGGCGTGGCTGCGCTTCGACACGGTCGTCGGCCCGTCGCTGGACACCCTGCCGTACGCGGCCGCCGCCCTCGGCGGCGCGCTCGTGGCCGCGTTCTTCGGCCTGCGCCGCGAGCTGAGCAGCTCGGTCGCCGAGCTGCTGCGCCGGGTCGCCGGCCGGGGCCGGGCCTGGCGGTCGGTGATGCTGGAGGTCCTCGTGGTGGCCCTCGCCGTGGCCGCCGCCTTCCAGCTCCGTCAGGGTGGTGGCGGCTTCGAGGGGATCGCCACGCTGCTGCCCGGCCTCGTCATCGCGGCCGTCGCGCTGCTCGCGGCGCGTGCCGTGGTGCCGCTGGCCGGCATGGTCGCCCGCACCGCGATGCGCCGGGGCCGGCTCGGCCTGGGCCTGGCCGCCGTGCAGCTGGCCCGCCGGCCCGGCAGCCACCGGCTGCTCGTACTGCTCACCGTGGCCACGGCCCTGCTCGGCTTCGCCGCCGCCGGCGTCGACGTGGCCGCCCGCGCCCGCCACGACCGGGCCACCATCGCGGTGGGCGCCGACAGCGTCGTGCGCCTGGACAGCGTGAGCCTGCAACAGTTGCTGTCGGCCGTGCGTAAGGTCGACCCGGCGGGCGAGTTCGCGATGGCGGTCGCCCCGGTGCCGACCAACGAGGGCGACCTGCCCGGCCTCGCCGTCGACACCAGCCGGCTCGCGACCGTCGCGCAGTGGCGACCCGACTTCGGCCCGGCCGACGCCGGCCAGGTCGCGAAGCTGCTGCGCCCGGCCACGACCGCGCCGTTCGTGGTGAAGGGCACCGCCCTCACAGTCGACGTGGCCAACACCACCACGTTCTCCGTCGAGGCGAAGCTGAGCCTGACGCCGCTCAACGGGAACGGCGCGTTCGACGTGTCGCTGGGCATGCTGCGCCCCGGCCGGCACACGTACCCGGCCAGGGTGCCCGGCTGCGTGGACGGCTGCCGGATCGCCCGGTTCTACCTCGTCACCACGGACTCGGGCCAGATCGAGATCGTCCTGCACGGTCTGTCCGTGGGGGGCGCCGTCGTCCTCGGCCCCGAGCAGCTCACCGCGCCCGACCGGTGGACGAGCGCCAACGACCAGGGCGGCTCCGTGGTCCGTCCCGACGGCGACGGCCTGCGGGTGTCCGGCTCCGGCTGGACGGGGAACGTCATCACCGCCATCCCCGTGGACGCGCCCACGCCGCTGCCCATGGCGTCGACCGGGGAGCTGCCGTTCCGCAAGGAGATCACCGGCTTCGACGGCCAGCAGCTGGGCGTGGTGCGGGTCGCCAAGCCGGTGTCGCTGCCCCGGCTGGGCACCAACGGCATCCTCGTCGACCTGGAGTACCTGGCCTACGCGGCGGAGACCGACGGGGGCATCAACGGCGCCGAGGTGTGGCTCACCTCGGCCGCGCCGGCCGACGTGATCGAGCGGCTGCGCGGGGCCGGCCTGCCGGTGCGCGCGCGGGTCGGCATCGCGGGCGAGGAGACGGCGCTGGGCTGGGAAGGTTCCGCGCTGGCGCTGTGGTTCTACGTGGTGGCCGCCGCGTTCGGCATCCTGCTCGCGGTGGGTGGCATCGGCCTGGTCGCGGCCGTCGACCGCCGCCGGCGCGCCGACGACCTGCGCTTCCTGCGCTGGCAGGGCCTGCGCCGGCGCGACGTACGCCGGGCGGCGCTGTGGGGCAACCTGACGGTCGTGCTCGCCGGCAGCGTGCTCGGCCTCGGCGCGGCGGCCCTGGCCTGGATCGTCGCCGGCGACCAACTGCCGATCTTCGTGGACAACGTGGTGGCGATCACGCCGCCGCGCTGGCCCGCGCCGGGCGCGGTGCTGGCACCGTGGGCGGCCGCAGCCGTGCTGTTCGCCGTGGCGGCCGCCATCGTCGCCGCCCAGCTACGCCGCGCCGTGGCGCGCAATGGGAGCAAGGGGACCTTGTCATGACGGGATTGGCTGTTACCTGTCGGCGCGTGGTGCACATCTACCGGGCCGACGCCGGTGACGTGGTCGCGCTCGCCGGCGTGGACCTGCACATCGCGCCGGGGGAGATGGTCGCCTTCGTCGGCCCGTCGGGCTCCGGCAAGTCGACGCTGATCGCGCTGCTGGCGGGCCTCATGCGCCCGTCGGCCGGGCGCGTGGGCATCGGCACGTACGACATGGGCAAGCTCTCCGACGCGGAGATCTCGCGGCTGCGCGGCACCGAGGTCGGCGTGGTCCTGCAGGGCGCGGCGCGCAACCTGCTGCCGTACGCGAGCCTGCACCGCAACATCTGGCTGGCGCAGACCCGCGCGGCCGGCACGCGGGGCGTGAAGCTCGACGACCCCGAGCGCATCCTCGACCTGGTCGGCCTGGGCGGGCAGGGGAAGGCGAAGGTCGGTCAGCTCGCGCCGGGCGCCCGGCAGCGGGCGGCCCTCGCGGTGGGCATCGCGGCCGGGCCGGGGCTGCTGCTGGTCGACGAGCCGACGAGCCAGCTCGACGCCGAGGGCCGCGACGAGGTGGTGCACGCCCTGGAGACGGTGAACGCCGAGCGCGGCACGACGATCGTCGTGGTGACCCACGACGGGGAGGTCGGCAACCGGCTCGGCCGGGCCGTGACGATCCGCGACGGCCGGGTCGGCGCGGAGGGCCGCGACGGGCAGGACTTCGCCGTGGTGGCGGGCGACGGCACGATCCAGCTGCCGCCGGAGGTGCTGGGCGAGTTCCCGCCCGGGACGCTGTTCACGGTGGACCGCTCCAACGGCGGGGTGACCCTGCTCGCCAACGGCGAACCGGTCGGCGAACAGGGGCTGGATGTGGCCGCGCGACAGGCCGACGCCCCCGTGTAGGCGTCGCGGTCGGCGTACGCGGGCCGTGCCAGACTAGACAACCATGAGCATGAGCGATCCGAGGAACCAGTCGATCTTCACGCGGGGCGCGGTCGACCTGAGCGCGTTGCGCGACCGCGCCGCCGCCGCGAACCGGACGTCCGCCCAGCCCGCGCCGCCGACCAACGGCTCCGATGACGCCGGCGTGCCGGCCCCGAAGCTCCCCGGCGCCACCGTGACCATCATCGACGTGACCGAGGCCACGTTCCAGACCGAGGTCCTGGAGCGGTCGCTCAACCAGCTCGTCGTCATCGACTTCTGGGCGGAGTGGTGCGGGCCGTGCAAGCAGCTCTCGCCGGTGCTGGAGAAGCTCGCGGCCGAGGGCGACGGCGCCTGGGTGCTCGCCAAGGTCGACGTGGACGCCAACCCCCGCCTGTCCCAGATGTTCCGGGTCCAGGGCATCCCCATGGTGTACGCGGTCCTCGGCGGCCAGCCGGTGGACGCCTTCACCGGCGTGGTCCCCGAGGCGCAGCTGCGGCAGTGGCTGGACAACCTGCTCAAGGCGTCCGGTGTCGAGGTGGCCGAGCCGGAGGACCCGATGCTGTCGGCGGCCGACGACGCGCTCATGTCCGGCGAGCTGGACGCGGCCGAGGCGGCGTACAAGAAGATCTTGAATGAACGTCCCGCGGACGGCAACGCGGAGGCGGGCCTGGCCCAGGTCGGGCTCTTCCGCCGGGTGCAGGCGGTGGCCGACCCGGCCGCGGCTCTTGCGATCGCCGACGCGACGCCCGACGATGTGGACGCCCAGCTGCACGCGGCCGACCTTGAGGTGGTCAGCGGAAACGCCGACCTGGCCTACGATCGCCTCATCGCGCTGGTGCGACGCAGCTCCGGCGAGGACCGCGACCGCATCCGGCAGCACCTCGTGGGGCTGTTCGCGGTAGCCGGCCCGGACGACCCCGCCGTGGCCAACGCCAGGCGCGCGCTGGCCAGCGCGTTGTTCTAGAGAGGGAGGCGCGACCACCCCCCATGCGCCGCATCGCCGTCCTCGACGCACCCTCCAACCTCGGGCTGCGCCCGCCCACGCCGACCTCGACGCCCGGCTGCTCGAAGGCTCCGGGCGCGCTGCGCGACCAGGGCCTGATCGCCCGGCTCGCGGCCCGCGACGCCGGCTGCCACACCCCGCCACGGTACGAGCCGGGGGACTGGCGGCCGGGCGACGGGGTGAGCCAGGCGGCCGAGATCGCCGGGTACACGGTGAAGCTGGCCGACCGGATCGGGGTGATGGTCGACGCGGGCGAGTTCCCGCTCGTGCTCGGGGGCGACTGTTCGGTGGTGCTCGGCGCCGCGCTGGCGATGAACCGGCTCGGCGAGGCGATCGGCGGGCGGATCGGTCTGATCTATGTGGACGGTCACGCCGACTTCCGCCACCCGGGCAACGCGGCGGTCGTCGGCGCGGCCGCCGGCGAGGCGCTCGCCCTCGCCACCGGCCGGGGGCAGGCGAACCTGGCCGGGCTGGAGGGCCGGCGGCCGTACGTGCGCGACAGCGACATCGTCGTGCTCGGCATCCGGGCCAGCGAGGAGTACCGGATGGATCTGCAGGCCGGCGGCTTCTCGTTCCGGGCCTCCCCGGAGCTGCGGGCCGAGGGGGCGGCCCGCACGGCCGCCTGGGCGCGGACCCAGGTCAAGGACTGCGCGGGCTTCTGGGTGCACGTCGACGTGGACGTCCTCGACCCGGCGGTCATGCCCGCCGTCGACACCGCCGACCCGGGCGGCATCTCCCACAGCGAGCTGGAGCTGCTCATCCGTGGCCTGGTCGGGTCGGCGGAGTGCCTGGGCATGGACGTGACCGTCTTCGACCCGGACTTCGACCCCGAGGGCGAGTACGCCCGCGAGGTCGTCCAGACCCTCGTCTCCGGCCTCGCCCCGGTAACGGGCGGGTCCCCGACCCCCGTGATCCCCGCGCAGCCCACCCGCGCCGCGGTCGTCAGGACAGAGTCGTCGTAAAGACCTCTTCGCGGGTGGTCGCCACGCCCGTGAGCAGGGCACCCCGCAGCACCGGGTCCTGTGGGACCTCGGTCGTGACGACCGTTGGCGCCACCGGCGCGAGCCGCGCGACCTGATCCTGGACGCGGGTGGCGAGCGCGCCGCCCCCGGCGCTCCCGATGTCCCCGGCAAGCACCACGAGCGCCGGGTCGAGCACGACGCAGACGGCGACCACGCCGAGTGCCACGCGCCGGGCCAGCTCGTCGAGGACCGGCTCGCCACGCTCACCCGCCGCGACGGCGGCGGCGAGCGCGACGGAGCCCGTGGGCGCGGCGAAGCCGGCCCCGCCGGCCAGGTCGCGGACGGCCTCGGCGCTCACGGTGCGCTGGAAGGAGCCGGTCAGGCCACGGTGGCTGCGCTCGCGGGCGTCGTCGGGCAGCGGGGCGCCGGGGACCGGCAGGTAGCCGATCTCGCCCGCGCCGCCGGAGTGGCCGCGGTGCAGCTTGCCGCCGAGCACGACCGCCAGACCCACACCCCGGCTGAGCCAGATGAGGACGAAGTCGTCCACGCCCCGGGCGGCGCCGACGCGCGCCTCGGCGATGGCGGCGAGGTTCACGTCGTTCTCGAACGCGACGGGCCGGTCAAGGTCGGAGCGCAGGGCCCCGAGCAGGCCGTGGTGCCACTTGGGCAGGTCGACCGCGAAGGCGATGTCCCCGGTGGCCGGGTCGACGAGGCCGGGGGTGCCGAGCACGACCCGGCGGACCCGGTCCCACGGCGCCGACGCCTGGGAGGCGGCCTCGATGACGGCGGAGTGCACCAGGCCGACGGGGTCGTCGGCGCCCCGGGTGGTGACCTCGACGCGGGACGTCACGGCGCCGGTGATGTCGGCGGAGGCGGCCACGACCTGGCTCGGTCCGACCTCGACGCCGATCACGTACGCGCTGGAGGGCACGACGGCGTAGAGCTGGGCGTTGGGGCCCCGGCCGCCGGCCAGCTCGCCGACACGGGTGACGAGGTGCCGTTCCTCCAGTCGTTCGACCAGCTGGGACGCGGTGACCTTGGAGAGCCCGGTGAGCTCGCCGAGCTGCGCGCGGGTCAGGGGCCCCTTGTCGAGCAGCAGTTCGAGCGCGGCGCGGTCGTTGATCGCGCGCAGCAGGCTGGGCGTTCCGGGCAGACGGGCAGGACTCATTCAGCGACCCTACGCTTGTGGTTAGGAAACTTTCCTATTAGATTCTGGACCGTACGGATGCTGTCAGCGTACGGTCAAGCCCTTAGTCGGGCGATCGGCCCAACGCTGCCAGTCTCGCGCGACTTGGCAAGGGAGTTGGCTGGTGCGGACGGACGGTAGCCCGGCGCATCGCATCCTATCGATGACGGTGTGTGGTCCCCGATGACCGGGTCCCCCTTGCGGCGCCTCGCGTTGGGCACCCTGCTGCCGGCCTTCCACGGCCATCGGCCGCCCGACTGGGCGGTGCGCCTCGTGGAGGAGGGCCTGGGCGGCTACACGCTGTTCGGCTACAACATCCGCGACGCGGCCCAGGTCTCGTCCCTGACGGCGCAGCTGCGCGCGGCCCGGCCGGACGTCGTGATCGCCACCGACGAGGAGGGCGGCGACGTCACCCGCCTGCACTACGCCGAGGGCAGCCCGTACCCGGGCAACGCCGCGCTCGGCGTGGTCGACGACGTGACGCTCACCGAGTCCGTGTACCGCGCGATCGGCGCCCGGCTGGCCTCCGTCGGCATCACCCTCGACATGGCCCCGGCCGTCGACGTGAACAGCGCCGACGACAACCCCGCCATCGGCACCCGCAGTTTCGGCGACCGTCCCGCCCGGGTCGCCGCGCCCGCCGCCGCGGCCGTGGCCGGCCTGCAGGCCGCCGGCGTCGCCGCGTGCGCCAAGCACTTCCCGGGCCACGGCGCCACGGTCACCGACTCGCACCTCGACCTCCCGCTGGTCGAGGCCCCGCTGTCGGTGTTGCGTCAGCGCGAACTCCCGCCGTTCGCCGCCGCCATCGCGGCCGGCGCGCGCTCGGTCATGACCGCCCACATCCGTGTCCCGGAGCTCACCGGGTCGTCGCCGGCGACGTTCAGCCGGCGCACCCTGCGCGACCTGCTCCGCGACGAGCTCGGCTTCACCGGCGCGATCGTCTCCGACGCGTTGGAGATGCGCGGCGCCAGCGCGGCGATCGGCATCCCCGAGGCGGCCGTACGGGCCCTGGCCGCCGGCAACGACCTGCTCTGCTTCGGCGGCGAACTGGCCAAGTCCCCGGACGCCGAAGCGGTCGTGGAGAAGACCGTCGCCGCCATCATCGCGGCGGTCGAGGAGGGCCGCCTCTCGGAGGCCGACCTGGCCGCGAGCGTGGCGCGCAACGCCCTCCTCGGCACCCTGCCCGCCGTCACCGACGCTGTGGCAGCTGACTCCCTGGGGCTGGCCGCCGCTCGACGCGCGGTCCGGGTCTCCGGCGACCTGCCGGCGGGTCTGGCGGACGCCGTCGTCGTCCAGCTGATGCCCCCCGCCACGGCGGCGGTCGGCGAGGTTCCCTGGGGCCTGGCACCGGTCCTGCCCGGTGTGCGGCCGGTGGTGGACACCGCCTCGGCGGCGGACCTCATCGCCCTGGCCGGCACCCGCCCGCTCGTCGTCGCCAGCCGCGACACCCACCGCCACCCCTGGGCCCGCACCCTCGTCGAGGCGCTCGCGGCCGGGCACCCCGGCGTGATCCTGGTGGAGATGGGCTGGCCGGCCGCCTGGCGCCCCGCGAACGCCACCTACGTCGCCACCTACGGCGCCGCCCCGGTCAACGCCCGCGCCGCCGCCGAGTCCCTGGGCCTCCCGCCCTCCCAGTAGATCTTCAGGGTTTCGGTCGCCCCAACGCCCGAAACCCTGAAGATCCACCGAAGCGCACCGACCGTCCCCGCTCGCACCACCGCCAGCGGAGATGAGTCGCCACATGTTCACATGTGGCGGATGAGTCCGGGCTCCCACGCCACCCGTGGGTGTTATTCAACTAAACGGTTGATGAAACGCCGGGTGAGGTGTAGCCTCGTACTCAACTGAAAGGTTGAATACGGAGGTCGGCACGTGGATGGGGATCGGCTTTCGCGGGTGTTTGCGGCGCTGGCCGACCCGACGCGGCGGGATATCGTCGCGCGGCTGTCGGCCGGGGACGCGACCGTCGGTGAGCTGGCCGAGCCCTACCAGGTGTCGCTGCAGGCCGTCTCCAAGCACATCCGGGTGCTGGAGGACGCCGGCCTGGTGACCCGGGGGCGGGACGCCCAGCGGCGGCCGTGCCACCTGGAGGCCGAGGTGTTCGACCTGATGACCGGTTGGATCGAGCGGTACCGGCGGCAGGCCGAGGAGCGGTTCAGCCGCCTGGACGCCGTCCTCAAGGACCTGGACAACGAAGAAGGAGCAGCCTGATGAGCACCAACGAGACCCGCATCGAAGTCGACCCCGACCTGCCCACCCTGCGCGTCATCCGGGACTTCGACGCGGCGCCGGAGAAGGTCTTCCGCGCGTGGACCGACCCGGACCTCGTGTCGCGGTGGCTGGGGCCCCGCGAGACGGAGATGCGCATCGACAGCTGGGACGCCACGACCGGCGGCAGCTACCGGTACGCCGCGTGGAGGGGCGACGAGGAGATCGCGCGCTTCTACGGGTCGTTCCACGAGGTGCGGCCGGGTCAGCGGCTCGTGCAGACCTTCACCTGGGAGGGCGCGCCCGACGGGGTCTCCCTGGACACCACGGTCTTCGAGGACCTAGGCGACGGACGGACCCGCGTGACGACCACGTCGGTCGTGGAGACGATCGAGATCCGCGACATGATCGTGGCGAGTGGCATGGACAAGGGCGTGATCGAGGGCTACGAGAAGCTCGATGAGCTGCTAAGCGGCGACTAGGATCACGACGCCGAGAAGCACGAACACCCCGGGCACCAGGCAGTGCCCGAAGCGCCGGACGCCCGAGACCACGCGCGGGTGCGAGCCGAGCCACGCGCCGGCGAGGCACCACACGGCCACACCGACCGCGAACACCGCGATCGTGAGCACGGCGTCGGGCACGCCGATGGTCCGCAGCAACGGCGTGTAGACGGCGATGTTGTCTGCCCCGTTGGCGATGGTGATCCCGGCGACCGCGGCCCACCCCGTCGCCACCGGCGCCGGATCGTCCGCGGACCCGCGCGACCGGACGGCCGTCACCAGGCCCTTCACGCCGAGCGCCAAGGGGATCAGGCCGAGCAGCCGGATCCACTCGTCGGGGACGACCGCCAGACCCAGCGCGGCGGCGACCGACACCGCCACGAGCACCCCGATGCCGGCGTACTGGCCGGCCCAGACCTGCCACGGTCGGGGCCGGCCAACGGCGCGCGCGGACAGGAAGAGCACGGTCAGCACGACGAGGTCGTCGACGTTCGTGCCGGCGAACACGCCGGCGGCGGTCAAGATGGTGCCCCCCACGACGGAGCACGGTAGAGGGCGTCAGGCGATCGTGCGGACCAGGGTGCGGATCTGGCGCAGCAGGACCGAGAGGGCGGCGAGGTCGGCGCGGGAGTCGTCGAACTCGCCCATGGCGTTGCGGGTACGCATGATGGACGTCGCGTTCGCCGCTTCCCAGGCGGTGACCCGTTCCTCGGCGGGGGCCGACGCGTCGGTGTCGGCCAGCACCTCGCGGGTGAGGCCGGCCAGCGCCGCGTAGAGGTCGTAGCGCAGCGCCATCCGCGCCAGCGTCTGCCACCGGTCCTCGCGCGGCAGCGCCGAGATCTTCGACAGCAGGTCGTCGATGCCGAACCGCTCGGACAGCACGAAGTACACGCCCGCGACCTCGACCGGGTCGCGGCCCGTGGCGTGCGCGGTCTCCACGATGTCGAGCAGCCCGAAGCTGTACATGATCCGGGAGGCGTGCAGCGCGAGGTCGGCCGGCAGGCCGCGCTCGACGACCTCCTCGACGTGGGTCAGCAGCGTCTGCCGTTCGCGGCCCCGGAACAGGTGCTCCAGTTGGGGCAGCAGCGCGGTCACGCCGGGGCGCAGCCGCTCGATCTCGGCGGTCACGTCGAGCGGCGAGCGCCGGCCCGACACCAGCCAGCGCACGGCCCGGTCGAGCAGCCGCCGCGTCTCCAGGTAGACGCTGGTCTGCGCCTCGGTGGGCACCTGGTTGTCCAGCGCGGCGACCCCGTCGAACAGCTCGCCGAGCCCGTACACCTCGCGGGCCACGACGTAGGCGCGCAGCACGTCGGCCGGCAGCGCGCCGGTCTCCTCCGCGACGCGGAACGCGAACGTGATGCCGCTGCGGTTGACCATCTCGTTGACCAGGGTCGTCGTGACGATCTCCCGGCGCAGCCGGTGGTCGGCCATCCGGTCGCCGAAGCGTTCCCGCAACGGCTTCGGGAAATACGCGGCGAGTACGGGGTCGGTCCACTCCTCGTCGGGCAGCGGCGTCTCGTCGATCTCGTCCTCGAGCGCCATCTTCGTGTATGCCATGAGGGTCGCGAGCTCCGGCGAGGTAAGCCCGCCGCCGGTAGCGCCCCGGGCGTCGAGCTCCTCGTCGGTCGGCAGCGCCTCCAGCGCCCGGTCGAGCCGGGTCGAGCGTTCCAGCTCGGCGATGAGTCGCCGGTGCACCGGCAGCAGCGGGTGGGCCTGCACCCGGGCGCTGCCCAGGGCGTTCGCCTGGCCGTAGTTGTCGGCCAGCACCAGGTCGGCGACCTCGTCCGTCATCTCGGCGAGCAGCGCGTCCCGGTCGGCCAGCGACAGCGAGCCGTCGGCCACCGCGCCGCCGAGCAGGATCTTGATGTTCACCTCGTGGTCGGAGCAGTCCACGCCGGCCGAGTTGTCGATGAAGTCGGTGCACACCCGGCCGCCGGCCAGGGCGTACTCGATGCGGCCGCGCTGGGTCAGCCCCAGGTTGCCGCCCTCGCCGATCACCCGCGCGCGCAGTTGGCGGCCGTTGACCCGGACGGCGTCGTTGGCCTTGTCGCCGACGTCGACGTGCGACTCGGTGGCTGCCTTCACGTACGTACCGATGCCGCCGTTCCACAGCAGGTCGACCGGGGCGCGCAGGACGGCCTTGATGAGGTCGACGGGCGCGAGCGCGGTGACCGTCTCGTCGTCGATGCCCAGCGCGGCGCGCATCTCGGCGCTGACCGGGATCGACTTCGCCGTGCGCGGCCACACGCCGCCGCCGGCCGAGATGAGCGAGCGGTCGTAGTCGTCCCACGACGAGCGCGGCAGCTCGAACAGCCGGCGACGCTCCGCGTACGACGACGCCGCGTCCGGGGACGGGTCGACGAACACGTGCCGGTGGTCGAACGCGGCCACCAGCCGGATGTGCTCGGACAGCAGCATCCCGTTGCCGAACACGTCGCCGGACATGTCACCGACGCCGACGACCGTGAAGTCCTGCGTCTGCGTGTCCAGGTCCAGCTCGCGGAAGTGGCGCTTCACCGACTCCCACGCGCCCTTGGCGGTGATGCCCATCTTCTTGTGGTCGTACCCGGCCGAACCGCCGGAGGCGAACGCGTCGCCCAGCCAGAACCCGTACTCCATGGAGATCTTGTTGGCGATGTCGGAGAAACTGGCCGTGCCCTTGTCGGCCGCGACCACCAGGTACGGGTCGTCGCCGTCGTGGCGGAGCACGTCCGCCGGTGGAATGACCCGGCCGCCGACGAGGTTGTCGGTGACGTCGAGCATGGCGGAGATGAACTCCTGGTAGCAGGCGATGCCCTCGGCCTGGAGCGCGTCGCGCGCCACCGGCGCCTGCTTGAGCACGAAGCCGCCCTTCGCGCCCACCGGCACGATCACCGCGTTCTTCACCGACTGCGCCTTGACCAGGCCCAGGATCTCGGTGCGGAAGTCCTCGCGCCGGTCGGACCAGCGCAGCCCGCCGCGCGCCACCGGGCCGAAGCGCAGGTGCACGCCCTCGAACCGCGGCGAGTACACGAAGATCTCGAATTTGGGTCGCGGCGCGGGGAGGTCGGGCAGCGCCTGCGGGTCGAGCTTGAACGCGATGTAGGACTTGGGTCGGCCATCGTGACCCCGCTGGAAGAACGACGTGCGCAGGGTCGCCTGGATGAGCGTGAGGTAGCTGCGCAGGATGCGGTCCTGGTCCAGCGACGCGACCGCGTCGAGCTGCTCGCGGATCGACTCGATGAGCTGCTTCGTCCGCAGCGCCCGTTCCTCGGTCGACAGGCCCGTGCCCGGGTCGAAGCGCGTCGTGAACAGGTTCACCAGCAGCTCGGCGATCACCGGGTACGCCGTGAAGGTCTGCTCCATGTACTCCTGGGAGAACACCGTCCCGGCCTGGCGCAGGTACTTCGCGTAGGCCCGCAGGACGACCACCTGCCGCCACGTCAGGCCCGCCCGCATCACGAGCTCGTTGAAGTGGTCCACCTCGGCCTCGCCGCGCCAGGTGGCCGAGAACGCGTTCTCCACGTCGGCGCGCACGTCGGGCAGCGCGAGGGCGCCCTCGGGCAGCATCAGACCGAAGTCGTAGATGTGGATGGTGCCGTCGGAGCGGCGCACCTCGTACGGGCGCTCGTCCACCACCCGCACGCCCAGCGAGTGCAGCACGGGCAGGACGGCCGACAGCAGCATCGGCTCGCCGTACCGGAAGACCTTGAACCGCACGTCGTGGTCGTTGTGGCGGCGGCGGAACAGGTGCAGCACGAGCTGGCCGGGCTCGTCCATCAGCTCCAGCTTGGCGAGGTCCTGCACGGCCTCGTGGGCGCTGTGCTCGTCCTTGTAGGTCTCCGGCAGCGCGTCGCGGTAGCGGGTCGCCAGCGACTTCGCCTGCTCCTCGCCGAGCTTGAGCTCCAGCAGCAGCCGGAAGTCCTCGTCCCAGAGCTGGGTGGCCTCGGCGATGCGGGCGGACAGCCCGTCCGCGTCGATGACGCCGGGCGGGTTGGCCGGGTCGGTGCGCACGATGAAGTGCAGCCGGGCGAGCGTGGCGTCGGTGACCCGGGTGGTGAAGTCCAACCCGATGCCGTTCAGTTCGCGCAGCAGGATGTCCTGGATGCGTAGCCGGTTGGCCGTGGTGAACCGGTCGCGGGGCAGGTAGACCAGGCAGGAGATGAACCGGCCGTACGAGTCCTTGCGGGCGAACATGCGCACCTGGCGCCGGCCGGCCAGGCGCAGCACGCCCAGCACCGTGCGGTACAGGTCGTCCGTGCCGATCTGGAAGAGCTCCTCGCGCGGGTAGTCCTCCAGGATCGCCATGAGGTCGCGGCCGGTGTGGCTGCGGGCGTTGAGCCCGGTCCGGGCCAGCACCTCGGCGACCTTCCGCTTGATCACCGGCAGGTCGCGCACCGAGGTCAGATAGGCGGACGAGGTGAACAGGCCGAGGAAGCGCACCTCGCCGATGACGTTGCCGTCCGCGTCGAACGTCTTCACGCCGACGTAGTCCAGGTAGGCCGTGCGGTGCACGGTCGCGCGGGAGTTGGCCTTGGTGATGATGAGCAGCCGCTTCTCCAGCACCTTCGCGTACGCCTCGGGGGTCATCGAGGACAGCACCCGCACGGAGTCGGCCTGACCGCGCAGGATGCCCAGCCCGGTGCCGCGCACCGCGCGCAGCTCGGGCTCGCCCTGCTCGCTGGTCGCGAGCCGGTACTCCCGGTAGCCGAGGAAGGTGAAGTGGTCGTCGACGAGCCAGCGCAGCAGCTCGACCGAGTCGGTGACGTCCTTGTCGGGCACCGGCAGCGCGGTCGCGTTGGCGGCGATCTCGTCGGCCAGGCCGAGCGCCCGCTCGCGCATCGCGGGCCAGTCACCCACCGCTTCCCGAACATCGGTGAGTACGCCCGTGAGCGCTTCGCGCAGCTCGGCGCGGGCGGCCTCGCCGAGCCGGTCCGTCTCCACCCGGATCCAGCTCTCGACCAGGTCGCCGGGCTCGGCGTCGTCGGGCTCCACGTGCGCGCGCACGCCGGTGAGCGCGCCGTCGGCGTCGCGGCGTACGACGAGCTGCGGGTGCACGATGAGGTCGAGGTCGTGGTCGCGTTGGGCCAGGGCGCCGGTGACCGAGTCGACGAGGAACGGCATGTCGTCGGTGACGATCTCGATGACGGTCTGCCTGCCGTCCGGTTCGGCCCCGACGGCGATGCGTGTCTGGCCCTCCTGACGGTGGGCGGCGAGGGCGACGTGTTCGCGGGTCGCGGCGAGCATGCTCACCGCGGTGTGCCCGGCCAGGTCCTCGTCGGGGACGTGGCGCCAGTACCGGTTGATGAGGTCGGCCAGCGCGGGCCCGCGGATGACGCCGGGCTCGGTCGAGCGTGGGCCGGGCGTGACGGCGAGGGCCATCGCGTCGGCGACGAGCCGTTCGAGGTTGGGCACCCGTGGGTTCAGTTCGGCTTCCTCCCCGGATCCGTCGTCGACGAGATCATCGTCGACGAGGTCGTCGGGATGGCTGGTGGCGCGGTCCGCATCCAGGGTCACGCGTCGCCGGTCCATGGGCGCACTCCTTTTCGGGCTCACGACGTTGTGTGCCCCTCCGTACCCAGCCTAGGTCCTCATCCGCGGGGCGCTGTCGGCAGTCGAACAGACGCGCCCGCGCTCATGCGTTCCGCCACATTGCTGCGTTAATTGACAGCTTATGGGGCTTTTAGGGGAGACCGTGCATCGTCCTGACCGGGCACAATGACTTGTCCCGGTGTTTTTGATCGTGGAGGCCTCATGCGTCGTCGACTCGTCGCCGCCCTACTTGTCGTGGGCGTCGTTGCCGCTGGCGGGCTCGTCGCCTGTGGGAAGGACGACGGCCCCGACCCGACCGTGCGCGCCTTCCTCGACGGCTGGAAGAACAAGAACCTCGAGAAGGTCGGTTTCCTCGCCGCCACCGGCGACACGATCCCCGCCGCCGACGTGCTCACCCAGCTCAAGGCCCTCTCCGGTGACCTGTTGGAGAAGCCGCTCGCCCTGTCGGCGGCGAAGGCGACGGTCACCAAGGAGGACGCCACCGCGGTGGTCAAAGTCGAGTGGACCGTGGCCGAGGGCATCGTGTGGAGGTACGACACGACTGTCCGTCTGCACAAGAAGGGCGACACCTGGGCGGTCGTCTGGACCCCGGCGACGATGCACGAGAAGCTCGAGGCCGGCGACAAGCTCGGCACCAGGCGCCTGGTCGCCAACCGCGCCGGCATCCTCGACGCCGGCGGCGACGCGATCGTCAAGCCCCGCCCGGTCGTCGACGTGGGCGTGGAGCCGCGCAAGGTCAAGGACGCGGCCGACCTCACCAAGCAGCTCGACGAGGCGCTCAAGTCCGTCGACGTGGACGCCGGCCTGTCCGACCTGCCCGATCGGATCAAGGCGGCCAAGCCCGACGCCTGGGTCGACGTCGTCACCCTGCGCCGGGAGGTCTACAACCGCATCCGCAGCAAGATCCGGGACCTGGACGGCACCGTCTTCCGCGAGCGCAACCTCCTGCTGGCGCCCACCCGGTCGTTCGCCCGGGCGCTGCTGGGCCAGGTCGGCGACGTGCAGAAGGACGACATGGACGCCCACCCCGGCCGGTACGAGATCGGCGACCAGGTCGGCCAGGGCGGCCTGCAGGAGCTCTACGACGAGCAGCTGCGCGGCCGCAACGGCCTCGCCGTGGTGATCAACGGTCGGGTCGACGGCGACAACAACCAGGTCGAGACGCCCGAGCTGTTCCGCGCCGCGCCGGTCGACGGCACCCCGCTGAAGACCACCCTCGTGCAGAAGATCCAGAACGCGGCCGACAACGCCCTCGCGGGCCAGACGAAGTACCGCACCTCGCTGGTCGCCATCCGGGTCAGCGACGGCGCGATCCTGGCCGTGGCCAACGGCCCGAACGGCGGCACGGAGAACTACGCCTTCACCGCCCAGGTGCCGCCCGGCTCCACGTTCAAGGTGGCCACGGCGCTGGCCGCCCTCGACGCCGGCGTCGTCACGGCCGACACGGTCGTGGACTGTCCCAAGACCCTCTCCGTCGAGGGACGTGAGTTCCACAACGCCAACAACTTCTTCCTCGGCAAGGTCCCGTTCCGCCAGGACTTCGCCCGCTCCTGCAACACGGCCTTCATCAACGTCGGCACCAAGCTGCAGCCCGAGCAACTCACCGCCGCGGCCGCCGCGCTCGGCATCGGCGTCGACTGGAAGCTCGGCGCGCCCGTCTTCACCGGCTCCCTCGGCCCGAACACCACCAAGGTCGACCTGGCGGCGGCCTCCTTCGGCCAGGGCGACACGCTGGTCAGCCCGGTCGCCACGGCCGGCGCCGCGGCGACCGTCGCGAAGGGCTCCTGGCAGGCCCCGAAGCTGTTCCTCGAGCTGCCCGCGGCCGGGGGCGGGGCCACCGCGTCGGCGTCCGCCGCGCCGTCCGGGCCGGCCGCGCCGGAAGGCCCGCTGAAGGCGACCTCGGTAGCGGCGCTGCGCGAGATGATGCGTGAGGTCGTCACGAAGGGCACCGCCACCCAGCTCGCCGGCGTCGAGGGCGACCCGGTCCACGCCAAGAGCGGCACCGCGGAGTACTCCGAGGACACCAAGGAGGACCACCGCTGGATCATGGGCTTCCAGGGCGACATAGCGTTCTGCGTCTTCGTAGAGAAGGGCGGCTCCGCGGGCCCGGCCATCCCCCTGGCGGAAAAGTTCCTGAACAACATCAACTAGTACGCCCGCCCCGCCGCGCACCCGTGGCGAGCACCTTGCCGCACCCGCCCGCCATGGTGCGCGTCCATCGGCGCCCGCGGCGTCCGGCCGCCGGCCAACTGTGCACATCTGGCGGCTGCCGCGCGTCCGCGCGCCAACTGTGCACATCTGGCGGGCCCGTGANGGCTGCCGCGCGTCCGCGCGCCAACTGTGCACATCTGGCGGGCCCGTGACGTCTGGCGCTCGCCAGTTGTGCACACGTGGCGGGCCTGGGGCGTCTGGCGCTCGCCAGTTGTGCACACGTGGCGGACCTGGGGCGTCTGACGCTCGCCAGTTGTGCACACGTGGCGGGCCTGGGGCGTCTGCCGCTCGCCAACTGTGCACACGTGGCGGACCTGGGGCGTCTGCCGCTCGCCAACTGTGCGCAGTTGGCGAGCCCGTGGCTCTCATGCCTCGCCACGTGTGCACATCTGGCGGGCGCGGGGTCTTCACGGGTCGCCACATGTGCGCAGTTGGCGGACGGAAAGCGACCGGTCCTCGCCATAAGCGCACATGTGGCGGGGCGAGGGCTTCTCGGCTCGCCACACGCGCACTGGTCAGCGAAAGTGCATGCGATCTTGGGGCTGATTTTCGCCGGAATGCCGCCTGCGGCGGGTGTGCGGACGGCGGCGGGGTCAGGCGGCGCGGGCGGACCAGCGGCCGTCGACATGGTCGACGCGGAGCGGGACGCCGAAGGTCGCCGTCAGGTTCTCGCCCGTGAGGACGTCCGTGAGCAGGCCGCGGGCCACCACCTGGCCGTCACGGAGCAGCAGGCCGTGGCTGAAGCCGGGCGGGATCTCCTCGACGTGGTGGGTCACCAGGACCAGCGCGGGCGCGTCCGGGTCGGCGGCCAGTTCGGCGAGGCGGCGGACCAGGTCCTCCCGGCCGCCGAGGTCGAGGCCGGCCGCCGGCTCGTCGAGGAGCAGCAGCTCGGGGTCCGTCATCAGGGCCCGGGCGATCTGCACCCGCTTGCGTTCACCCTCGGACAGGGTGCCGTAGAGGCGGTCCGCGAGCGCACCCATGCCGAGCTGCGCGAGCAGGGCGGTGGCACGGGAATGATCCATCGCGTCGTACGACTCGCGGAAGCGGCCGACCACCGACCAGGCGGCGGTGAGCACGATGTTGTGCACCGTCTCGTCGGGCGGCATCCGGTCGTGCAGCGCGACGGTGGCGAGCCCGATGCGCGGGCGCAGCTCGTTGACGTCGACCTTGCCGAGGCGCTCGCCGAGGATGAACACCCGGCCACGCGTGGGGTGCAGGCGGGCGGCGGCCAGGTTGAGCAGGGTGGTCTTGCCGGCGCCGTTGGGGCCCAGCACGACCCAGCGCTCGTCCAGCTCGACCTGCCAGCTGATGTTGTGGACGAGGTTGTTGCCCCCACGGGTGACGGTCGCGTTGCGAACCGCGATCACGGTGTCGTCGTCGACCGGGGCATCGAGCGCGGGGTCCTGTGGCACGGTGCCATCCAATCATGGGGCCACCACGGCGCCCCCACGGAGTGTCGGCCGACAAGTAATGTGTGCCGACACCCGGACCGAGAGGGGCCGTTGTGGCCGCGGTGATCGAGATCGAGAATCTCCGTAAGACGTACTTCAGCCTGCTGCACGGCAAGCGGGTGGCACTCAACGGCTTCGATATGGAGGTCGCCGCCGGTCAGGTCCATGGCTTCCTCGGTCCGAACGGTTCGGGCAAGACGACGACGCTGCGCACCCTGCTGGGGCTGGCGCGCGCCGACTCGGGCCGGATGTCGCTGTTCGGTCAGCCGGTGCCGGAGGCGCTGCCCGCGGTCGTGGGCCGCCTGGGCGCGATCGTGGAGAGCCCGCAGTTCTTCCGGAACTTCACCGGCCGGCGCACGCTGGCACTGCTCGCGCGGGCGGGCGGGGTGCCGGACGCCCGAGTCGACCAGGTGCTGGAGCTGGTCGGCATGCGCGACCGCGGCAACGAGAAGGTCAAGACGTACTCCCTGGGTATGAAGCAGCGACTGGCGGTGGCGTCCGCGCTGCTCAAGTCCCCCGAACTGCTCATCCTGGACGAACCGGCCAACGGCCTGGACCCGGCCGGCATCCGGGAGATGCGCGACCTGGTGCGCGGCCTGGCGGCCGCCGGGGCGACCGTGCTCGTGTCGAGCCATCTGCTCGACGAGATCGAGCAGATCTGCGACTCCGTGACGATCATCTCGCGCGGCAGGCGGGTCGCGGCCGGCCCGGTCGCGGACGTGCTGGCCTCCCAGGACAAGGGCGAACACCTTGTCCGGGTACGCGACGACGACCGTGACCGCGCCGGCGAGCTGCTCCGCGCCGCGGGCCTGACGGTCGCCACGCGCGACGACCGCCTGGTGGTCGGCGGCGTCGACGACGCGGCCCGGATCTCGGAGCTGCTGGGCACCGGGGGCGTGTGGTTGTCGGAGCTGTCGCCGCTCACGCCGGACCTGGAGAGCGTCTTCCTCACCATCACCGGCACCACCCCCGAGGCGGGCAGCTACCGCCCCGTCGACGAGTCCCGCGACGAGCCGTGGCCAGCGCTGACGACGCCCACCGCGACCACAGGCCCCGCCGCCCCGGCCGCCGCCAACGAGGAGCTGTCCCAGTGAGACTGCTGCGCACCGAACTGAGCCGGTTCTTCGCCCGCCGGTTCATCCGCGTTCTTCTGATCTTCATCGTGCTCATCATGGGCGCCGTCGTGGCCGGCGTCGCGGGCAGTTCCTCGCCGGTGACGGAGGAGCAGTACGCGGCCGCGCAGGAGGCGGCGCAGCGTGACTACGAGCTCAACAAGCAGATGATGGACCAGGCCTACCAGGACTGCGTCACCGACGTGACCTCGCCGTCGCCCAGCGGCAACTGGGGCGAAGGGCTGGAGGCGTGCGCGGCCATTCTCGAGAAGGCCCGTTACATCTCGCCCAACGATCCGTCCGGCTACCTGCCCGACCAGTTCCACCTCCGGCACGAGCTCGACACCTGGATCTACCTTGCCGCGCTGATCCTGTGCCTGTTCGGCTTCATCGTCGGCGCGTCGTTCGTGGGCGCGGAGTGGACGTCGGGCGGCATGACGAACCTCGCGCTGTGGTACCCGCGGCGGCTGCGGCTGCTCGCCATGAAGCTGACGGCGGCGGTGCTCGGCATCGGCGCGATCGGCGTGGCGTACCTGGGCGTGTGGGTCGGCAGCCTGGCCCTCGTGGCGCAGGCGCGGGGGGTCGTCGACGGCGCCACCCCGGGCTTCTGGCAGTCGAGCCTGCTGCTGTGCGCGCGCGTGCTGGCGCTGACCCTGGCGTGCGCGGTCATCGGCTTCGCGTTGGCGTCACTCGGCCGGCACACCGCGTCGGCGCTGGGCATCGGCATCGGGTACGCG
The DNA here is from genome assembly GCF_039528515.1 of Luedemannella flava. Taxonomy (NCBI): domain Bacteria; kingdom Bacillati; phylum Actinomycetota; class Actinomycetes; order Micromonosporales; family Micromonosporaceae; genus Luedemannella; species Luedemannella flava. The sequence continues at coordinate 71,213 of NZ_BAAALT010000020.1, read as the reverse complement.
CTCGTCGCGGAGCTGGGCACCCTGCTCGTCTTCAGCGTGCTCAACGCGACGTTCCCGGAGCGGTTCCGACTGTCCACGTACATCGCGGCCTGGCTGACCAAGCGGGTGGAGCTCTACGACTACAACCTGTGCCTGATGGACGCCGTGGACTGCGGCAACCAGCGCTACATCATCGACCTGACGACGTCGGCCGTCGTGCTCGGCGGCATTGTCGCGATCATCGCGGCGCTGGCGTTCGCCGCCTTCCGCCGGCGGGACATCGCCTGACGGGGCGGGGTGGACGAGGGGAGTCACCATCGAGGTATGCGAAGCACGCTCAATCTGATCCTGAACATCGGCTGGCTGATCTTCGGCGGCTTCTTCCTGGCGCTCGGATACGCCCTGGCCGGCGTGATCTGCTACATCCTCATCGTGACGATCCCGTTCGGCGTGGCGTCGTTCCGGATGGCCAACTACTGCTTCTGGCCGTTCGGGCGCGACCTCGTCCGCAAGGAGTCGGCGGGGGTGGTGTCGGCGGTCGGCAACGTGATCTGGTTCATCGTCGCCGGCTGGTGGCTGGCGCTGGGGCACATCGTCACGGCGGTCGGCCAGTTCCTGACGATCATCGGCATCCCGTTGGGCCTGGCCAACATCAAGCTGGTGCCGGTGTCCCTGTTCCCGCTGGGCCACGAGATCGTCCCGCGGCCCTGACGGGGGTCAGCGCCACTGGGCGTCGCGGTGGCGTTCCCGGGCGCGGTCGATGGCGCGGATGGCCTTGTTGACCTCGACCTTGTTGTTCGACCACACGCGCACCGGGACGCCGTCGACGTCGAGATACAGGTCGTGGCGCCGCTTCTCCAGGTAGATGGCCAGCGGGTCGAGGAAACCGGCCCAGCCGGCGATGCCGGCTGCGACGATGAACAGCGGGACGGTCACCCAGTGGTCGGTGAGCCACCCGCTCGCCACGGCCCAGCCCGCGACGGCGACCACCACCCCCACGAGGACGGCCGTGACGATCAGGCGAAGGCCCCTGGTCGACTCTGGAAGGCTGACCCAGGCGCGACGCACCCGATAGATCGGGTATTCGCGGGTGGGTGTCCGGACGCGTTCGTCGGTGACGAGCAGATCGCGCTCGTGAAACAAGATAGCCATAGCAGGCTCCGATCCCGTACCTCCAGTGTGAAGCCTCAGGCCACGCCCAGGCAACGAAGTTGGTACGGCGCGGCACCCGACGGGCTAACCTGCCGTGCGACGGCGTTGTGAGAGGAGGCACCGGTGGGGGAGTTCGTGCGGTGCGAGGTGGCCGACGGCATCGGCACCATCGCGTTGACCAGGCCACCGATGAACGCTCTCAACGAGACGGTGCAGGAGGGGCTGCGGTCCGCGGCGGCGTGGGCGTCCGCGTCGGCCGAGGTCCGCGCCGTCGTCGTGTACGGCGGACAGAAGGTCTTCGCGGCCGGCGCCGACATCAAGGAGATGGCGGCGATGTCCTATGCCGACATGGCGGCGCGGGCGGACGACCTGTCGAGCGCGTTCGACGCGATCGCGCGCATCCCGAAGCCGGTCGTCGCGGCCATCACGGGGTACGCGCTGGGCGGCGGGTGCGAGTTGGCGCTGGCCTGCGACTGGCGGGTGGTGGCCGAGGACGCGAAGCTCGGCCAGCCCGAGATCACCATCGGGCTGATCCCGGGCGCGGGCGGCACGCAGCGGCTGCCGCGGCTGGTCGGCCCGGCCCGCGCCAAGGAGCTGATCATGTCGGGCCGCATGGTGGACGCCGCGGAGGCGCTGCGGATCGGCCTGGCCGACCGGGTGGTGCCCGCCGCCGAGGTGTACGACGCGGCGGTGGCCCTGGTCAGACCGTTCGTGACCGGCCCGCAGGCAGCCCTGCGCGCGGCGAAGGCCGCCGTGGACCGCGGACTGGAGATGCCGCTGCCGGCCGCCCTGGCGTGGGAGAGTCAGGTGTTCGCGGGCCTGTTCGCCACGGCGGACCGCGCCGAGGGCATGGCCGCGTTCGTCGAGAAGCGCGCCCCGAACTTCGGCGCCGACTGACGTACTCCCTAAGATGAACTGAATTCGCGTTAAGGAGGGGGCCGCATGGGTGAGCGGATCGAGGGGCACGGCGGGCACCTGGCGCTGGCGGCCCTGCGGGCCTTCGGCGTGCGCGAGATGTTCACCCTCTCCGGCGGGCACGTGTTCCCGCTGTACGACGCGGCGCACAACAGCGACGGCGCCGTGCGCCTCGTGGACGTGCGCCACGAGCAGTCGGCCGTGTTCGCGGCCGAGGCCGTCGCCAAGCTGCAGCGCCGCCCGTCCGTCGCGGTGCTCACCGCCGGGCCCGGCGTGACCAACGGCATCTCCGGCCTGACCAGCGCGTACTTCAACGGCGCGCCGGTGGTCGTGCTCGGCGGCCGGGCGCCGCAGTTCCGCTGGGGCGCGGGCAGCCTGCAGGAGATCGACCACGTGCCGCTCGTCGCCCCCGTGACCAAGCACGCGGTGACCGTGACCAGCACCGACGACGTCTACGGCGCCGTGCACGGCGCCGCGCTGACCGCGCTCACCGCGCACCGCGGCCCCGTCTTCCTCGACCTGCCGCTCGACGTCATCTTCAGCTACGGCGACGCCGCGCCGACCGAGACGACCACGCCGCCCGTGCTCGCCCCCGACCCGGACGAGGTCGCGCGCGCGGCCACGCTGCTCGCCGCCGCGCAGCGGCCGGTCATCATCGCCGGCTCCGACGTGTACTCCGGCGACGCCACCGCCGCGCTGCGGGAGGCCGCCGAGGCGCTGCACGTGCCGGTCTTCACCAACGGCATGGGCCGCGGCAGCCTGCCGGCCGGGCACGCGCTGGCCTTCGCCAAGGCGCGCCGGGCCGCGCTGCGCGGCGCCGACGTGGTCGCCGTCGTCGGCACGCCGCTGGACTTCCGGCTCAACTTCGGCGACTTCGGCGACGCCCAGGTCATCCACGTCGTCGACGCCCCGACGCAGCGCGCCGGGCACGTCACCCCGGCCGTCTCGCCCGCCGGCGACCTGCGGCTCATCCTGTCCGCGCTGGCCGACCTGCCCGCCGGTACCGCGCTGAACAGAGGAGACCACGTCGACTGGGTCGACCAGTTGCGCCAGGTCGAGGACGCCGCCAAGCAGGCCGAGCAGGCCGACCTTGCGGCCGACACCGACCCGATCAAGCCGGCCCGGATCTACGGCGAGCTGCGCAGGGTCCTCGAACCCGACGCGATCACCATCGGCGACGGCGGCGACTTCGTCTCCTACGCGGGCAGGTACCTGGAGCCGACCCAGCCGGGCACCTGGCTCGACCCCGGCCCGTACGGGTGCCTCGGCACCGGCATGGGCTACGCGCTCGGCGCGCGGGTGACCTATCCGGACCGCCAGATCTGCGTGCTCATGGGCGACGGCGCCGCCGGTTTCTCCCTGATGGACGTCGAGTCGCTGGTCCGCCAGCGGCTGCCGGTCGTCATCGTGGTCGGCAACAACGGCATCTGGGGCCTGGAGAAGCACCCCATGCAGGCCATGTACGGCTACGACGTGGCCGCCGACCTGCAGCCCGGCCTGCGCTACGACGAGGTCGTGCGCGCGCTCGGCGGCGCCGGCGAGACGGTGGCGAAGCCCGGCGACCTGGGTCCGGCGCTGCGCCGGGCGTTCGACGCCGGCGTGCCGTACCTGGTCAACGTGCTGACCGACCCCGCCGACGCGTACCCCCGCTCCTCCAACCTGGCCTGAGCCCGCCACCTATCGTTCATCGTCACGCCTCCTGCGTCCGCTTAACTGGTCGAATGGCCGAGCGGCCATCGGGTGAACGTAGGAGTACGGGTGAGCGTCACGACCGCGCCACAGCACGACACGCGCATCGGCCGGCAGAGCCGGCGATGGCAGCTGGCCTGCCTGGACATGGCCGGCACCACGGTGCGCGACAACAGTCTGGTCGAGCAGGCGTTCACCGTCGCGGTCGCCGGGCAGGGCGTCGCGCCGCGCACGACCGCCTACGAGGACGCGCTCACCATCGTGCGCAAGACGATGGGGCAGAGCCGCATCGAGGTGTTCCGGCGCATGGATCCCGCACGAATCCATACTGGACGGCGACCGTCGGTGTGTCGGGCCTAGGCAGATCCCGGCCGGGCGGGGTGGGCGTCAGGCCTTGGGGTCGTCGTCGTCCTTGCGGCGCAGCTCGTCCTCGCGGCGGCGGAGGTCTTCCTCCCAGCGACGCAGAAGGTCCTCGTCGGCCTTGCGCTCCTTGTTGAGCCGGGCCAGGAAGGCCGGGTCGTCGTCGGGCGCGAGGGTGCGTGGCCGCTCGGCCTCCGGGAAGCCGGCGCCGGGGCGCCAGGTGCCGCCCCGCGACGGGTGCTGCGACGAGATCGTCCGCTGTGGACGCCCGGCCACGAACCAGGCGATGGGGCCGACCGGCGAGAACAGCAGGATGATGAGCACCCAGACGATGCGCGGTAGCGCACGGATCTCGTGCTCCTCGGTGGAGAGGCAGTCGATCAGCGCGGCAACAGCCAGGATCAGGTTGACGAGGAAAAGCACGATATAGAGGCGGCCCACGCGTGAATGATGCACCCTGCGGCCGTCGCGCGCAGCCCTGGCGGGCGTCCGGTGGATGACGGTCGGGCCGCTGGATATCGGGCGCGTCGGTGAGGCCGGTGTGCTTCGCTGTGGCGATGAGCGAACCGGTGATCTCCGAGGCCGATGTGGCCGGCCTGCTGCGGGAGTACGACGCGCACCTGCGCGCCCACGTGCCCGACCCGCTGCCCGAGGGCGGCTGGATCGAGACCGACGGGCCGGTGCTGCGTTTTGTCGGGATCGACAGGCAGGGTTTCGTGACCTACCGGGACCTGGCCGGGCTCGACGGCGCGGCGCTCGACGCGCTGATCGCCCGGCAACGGGACTTCTTCGCTGCCCGGGGCGAGGGGGTCGAGTGGAAGCTGCACGGCCACGACCGGCCGGCCTCGCTGCCCGGGCGGCTCGTGGCGGCCGGGTTCGCGCCCGAGGACCGGGAGACCGTCGTGGTCGGGCTGGCCGGGCCGCTGGCGACGGCCGCGCTGACGCCGCCGGACGGCGTACTCCTGAGGGAGGTCACCGCCGACGCGGACCTGGCCCGGATCGCGGACATGGAGTCCCAGGTCTGGGGCGAGGATCGGGACTGGCTCGTCGAGGGGTTGAGCAGGGAGATCGCGGCCGACCCGGAGTCGATCACGGTGGTGGTCGCGGAGGCGGGCGAGGGGGTCGTGTCGGCCGGCTGGGTGCGGTATGTCACAGGCACCGGGTTCGCGACGCTGTGGGGCGGGTCGACGCTGGCCGCGTGGCGCGGCCGGGGCATCTACAAGGCGCTGGTGGCCCACCGGGCGCGGCTCGCGGTGGCGCGCGGCTACCGGTTCCTGCAGGTGGACGCGTCGGACGACAGCCGGCCCATCCTCCAGCGGCTCGGCTTCGTGGCGCTCACGACGACGACCCCCTACGTGTGGTCGCCGGCGGATGTCACGTAGACCACACCGCGCGGACGGCGTCGCGGACGCAGTCCTCGCGCAGCCGTCCGCAGGCGCACAGGTGCTCGTTCGGCGCCGCCTGTGGGCGGTGCCCCGGATCCGCCACAGACGCGTCAGCATCGACGATTATCTGTGGTTCAAGTTCTTGAGCTTGCATTTTGTGCACCCCCGGCTGCACATCAGTATGCGCGTGCGAGTGGGTCGGCGTGACCTGAGTCACTGACGCCGTTAACTTACTTGTGGGTAACATAGGGTCAGGCGGCTGCCCGCTGCCCGGATCCGGCAGGGTGGCACCATTCGGGGAGCCACGCCACGACCGCTCGGTCGTTCAAGCAGGAGGACGTCGAACAGCGATGAACATCGTCGTACTCGTCAAGCAGGTGCCCGACTCCAGTGCGGAGCGCACCCTGCGCAGCGACGACAACACCGTCGACCGGGAGTCGGCCAGCAACGTCATCAACGAGATGGACGAGTACGCCATCGAGGAGGCGCTCAAGCTCACCGAGGCGCACGGCGGCACGGTCACGCTGCTGTCCATGGGCCCCGAGCGCGCCACCGAGGCGATCCGCAAGGGTCTGCAGATGGGTCCGGACTCCGGTGTGCACGTCGTCGACGACGCCCTCGCCGGCTCCTGCGCCCTGGCCACCTCCAAGGTGCTCGCCGCCGCGCTGCGGACCCTGTCGCCCGACCTCATCCTGTGCGGCGCGGAGGCCACCGACGCGCGCGGCCAGGTCGTGCCGCAGATGGTCGCCGAGCGGCTCGGCGTCGCCGCGCTCACCGGCACCCGCAAGCTCACCGTCGACGGCACGTCGCTGACGGCCGAGCGGCAGACCGAGGCGGGTTACGAGGTCATCAGCGCCTCGACGCCGGCCGTCGTCAGCGTGTGGGACACGATCAACGAGCCGCGCTTCCCGTCCTTCAAGGGCATCATGGCGGCCAAGAAGAAGCCGATCCAGACGGTCACGCTGGCCGATCTGGGCATCGCCGCCGACGAGGTGGGCGTGGCCGGCGCCTCGACCGCGGTGGTCGAGCACAGCAAGCGGCCCCCGCGCGCGGCCGGCACCCGCGTCGAGGACTCCGGTCAGGGTGGCCAGGCGCTGGTCGAGTTCCTGTCGTCCGAGAAGTTCGTGTGAGGTAGAGATGGCTGAGGTTCTCGTCCTGGTCAAGGTCGCCGACGGCAAGGTCAACAAGGCCACGCTGGAGGCGCTCACCATCGCCCGCGCGCTCGGCGAGCCCGCCGCGGTGGCCGTCGGCGCCCCCGCCGACGTCGTCGACACCCTCGGGGAGTACGGCGCGACGAAGGTGTACGTCGCCGACGCCCCGGAGCTGAACGACTACCTGGTCGCCCCCGCGGTGACCGTGCTGGAGCAGCTCGTGCGCGAGGCGTCGCCGGCCGCCGTGCTCATCCCCTCCACGCAGGAGGGCAAGGAGATCGCGGGTCGGCTGGCCGTGCGCCTGGACAACGGCGTGCTCATCGACGTCAACGACCTGGCCGCCGACGGCACCGCGACGCAGGTTGTCTTCGCCGGCTCCGCGATCGTGAAGTCGAAGGTCACCCGGGGCGTCCCGCTGGTCACCGTCCGGCCCTCGTCGGTCACGCCGACGACCGCGCCGGTCACGCCCGCCGTCGTGCCCGTGGCCGTGACGCTGTCGGACGTCGACAAGGCCGCGCGCGTGGTCGAGCGGGTTGTCGAGGCAAAGGGCGCCCGCCCCGAGCTGACCGAGGCGTCCGTGGTCGTCTCCGGCGGTCGCGGCATCGGCAGCGCGGACAACTTCAAGCTGGTCGAGGAGCTGGCCGACCTGCTCGGCGGCGCCGTCGGCGCGTCGCGCGCGGCCACCGACTCGGGTTTCTACCCGCACCAGTTCCAGGTCGGGCAGACCGGCAAGACCGTCTCGCCGCAGCTGTACATCGCGCTGGGCATCTCGGGCGCGATCCAGCACCGGGCCGGCATGCAGACGTCGAAGACGATCGTCGCGGTCAACAAGGACCCCGAGGCGCCGATCTTCGAGCTGGCCGACTTCGGCGTCGTGGGCAACCTCTTCGACGTGGTCCCGCAAGCCGCCGAGGAGATCCGTAGGCGCAAGGGCTGAAGCCCTGCGACCTGGCCCGGCACCCCCTCGGGGCGCCGGGCCGGTCTGTTCCGGGAGGGCTGCGAAACCGTTCGGCCGGATCCCCGATTTCGAAAGCACTGGAACTTTCAGCCCACCCACCATGTCCCAGGTGTTAGTGAGCTGCGCGAACGCTCCACGACTTGCGAAGACTGTCGCCAGGTGTCGGCTGAGCCGCCGCGCGGATCTATTTTCGGCCGTACAGGTGGAAGCGCTCCCAATATTCGGCGTCCTGGGAGTGCCCGTCCGGCGGCGCGGTGCGGTCGTCGCGCCCGGCACGTTCCACTCGCACTGACGGGTCGCCCTGGATGTCCGGCGGCCCGGTGAGACGGGGCTGGGGGGTCCCGCGAGGGGCGGCCGGTCCACCGGCCGCCCCTCGGCCCCTCTCCGGCGCGGTGCACCTGGCTGAGTGGGAGCGCGGTCGGGCGGAGATTAGGCTGGATGCCGATGGCCTATCTGGATCACGCCGCGACCACGCCGATGCTGCCTGAGGCGCTCGACGCGTATGTCGCGACCGCGCGCGAGGTGGGCAACGCGTCATCGCTGCACGCGCCCGGTCGCATGGCCCGGCGCCGGGTCGAGGAGGCGCGCGAGCGGGTGGCCGCGGCGCTCGGCTGTCGACCCTCCGAAGTGATCTTCACGGCCGGTGGCACCGAGAGCGACAACCTCGCGGTCAAGGGACTCTTCTGGGCCCGCCGGGCGGCCGATCCGGTCCGTCGCCGCGTCATCGCCAGCTCCGTCGAGCACCACGCCGTCCTCGACGCGGTGCGTTGGCTGGAGACCCACGAGGACGCCGAGGTCAGCTGGCTGCCCGTCGACCACCGGGGGGCCGTGCCCGTCGAGGCCCTGCGGGAGGCGCTCGAGCTGCACGCCGACGAGACCGGCCTGGTCACCGTCATGTGGGCGAACAACGAGGTCGGCACGCTGCAGCCGGTCGCCGAGGCAGCCGCCGTCACCGCCGGGTACGGCATCCCGTTGCACACCGACGCCGTCCAGGCGGTCGGCCAGGTGCCGGTGGACTTCGCCGCGTCCGGCACCACGGCGCTCACCGTCAGCGGCCACAAGCTCGGCGGCCCCACCGGGGTCGGCGCCCTCGTGCTCGCCCGGGACACCGCGTGCACGCCGCTGCTGCACGGTGGCGGCCAGGAGCGCGACGTCCGGTCCGGCACCATCGACGTGGCGGGCGTCACGGCGTTCGCCGTGGCCACCGAGATCGCCGTGAAACACCAGGCGGAGTACGCGCTGCGGGTCGGCGCGCTGCGCGCCGAGCTCGTCGCCGGGGTGCTCGCGGCGGTGCCCGGCGCGGTGCTCAACGGCGACCCGGAGCAGCGGCTTCCCGGCAACGCCCACTTCTCGTTCCCCGGCTGCGAGGGCGACGCCCTGCTGCTCCTGCTCGACGCGCAGGGCATCGCCTGCTCCACCGGGTCGGCCTGCTCGGCCGGGGTGGCCCAGCCCTCGCACGTGCTGCTCGCCATGGGCGCCGACGACCATCGCGCGCGCGGCTCCCTGCGGTTCACGCTCGGGCACACCTCCACCCCGGACGACGTGGCCGAGGTGGTGGCCGCGCTGCCGGCCGCCGTGGAGCGGGCGCAGCGCGCCGGGGCGCTCCGGGCTGCCCGCTGACGCGGGTACCCTCGAATGGGCGTACCAGAAAAGATCTTGTAAAGGCGGGCGGAGCGTGCGCGTACTCGCGGCGATGTCGGGCGGTGTCGACTCGGCGGTGGCGGCCGCCCGGGCCGTGGACGCCGGGCACGACGTCACCGGCGTGCACCTGGCGCTGGCGCGCAACCCGCAGACCTACCGCACCGGCGCGCGCGGCTGCTGCACGCTGGAGGACTCACGCGACGCCCGCCGCGCGGCCGACGTGATCGGCATCCCGTTCTACGTGTGGGACATGGCCGACGAGTTCCACGCCTCGGTCGTCGACGACTTCGTCGCGGAGTACGCGGCGGGCCGCACCCCGAACCCGTGCCTGCGCTGCAACGAGAAGATCAAGTTCGCGGCGGTGCTGGACCGGGCCGTCGCGCTCGGCTTCGACGCGGTCGTCACCGGCCACCACGCCCGCCTCGGCGCCGACGGCCTGCTGCGCCGCTCCGTCGACCTGCCCAAGGACCAGTCGTACGTGCTGGCGGTCCTCACCCGCGAGCAGCTCGACCGGTCGATCTTCCCGCTGGGCGACACGACCAAGGCCGGCGTACGGGAGGAGGCCGCCGCGCGCGGGCTCGCCGTGGCCGACAAGCCGGACTCGCACGACATCTGCTTCATCGCCGACGGCGACACCCGGGGCTTCCTCGCACAGCGTCTCGGCGAGGCGCCCGGCGACATCGTCGACACCTCCGGCGCCGTCCTCGGCCAGCACCAGGGCGCGTTCGCGTTCACGGTGGGCCAGCGTCGCGGGTTGGACCTGCGGGTCCCCGCGCCGGACGGGCGGCCCCGCTACGTCCTGTCCATCACGCCCGTGACCAACACCGTCACCGTCGGCCCGGTCGAGGCCCTGGAGGTCTGCTCCGTCGTCGCGCAGCGTCCCGTGTGGACCGGCGGCGACCCGCCGACCGCGCCCGTGGAGGCGGAGCTGCAGCTGCGGGCGCACGGCGAGACGGTCCCCGGCGTCGTGAGTCTTGACGGCGCGACGCTGAACGCGGAGCTGCGCCGGCCGGTGCGGGGCGTCGCGGCCGGACAGGCGCTGGTCGCCTACCGTCCCGACCCGGCCGGCGACATCGTCCTCGGCTCGGCCACCATCTCCGGCGCGTCCTGAACCACCGCGGCGGATTCCCGCCGCGATCGGGCGTGGCGGCACGGTAGCGTCTGGGACGTGACGGATGAATCGTGGCCTTGGGCGGCGGGGGCGGCGACCGGGGTGGGCTCGCTGCCCGGCACGGACATCCGGGAGGCGGTCCGCGTCGTGCTCGGCGAGCTGCCCGACCTGCCGCACCTTCCCGAGCTGCCCGGTCGCGGGCCCGGCGCCGACCTCATCGGGCGCACCGCGGGGCTGCTCATCGAACTACCCGTGGAGCTCTACGCGGGCAGGTGGCGGGTCGCGGCGCATCCGGGCCGCGATCTTCTGCGTACGCACGACCTGCGCGAACGCGACCTGGACGCGCTGATGGAGCTGGCCGACGGGTACACCGGGGTGGTCAAGGTCCAGGCCGCCGGGCCGTGGACCCTGGCCGCGAGCGTGGAGCTGCCCATCGGCGGGCGCGTGCTGCGCGACCACGGGGCCGCCCGGGACGTGTGCGAGTCGCTCGCCGAGGGCCTGGCCGTGCACGTCGCCGAGGTGTCGCGTCGGCTGCCGGGCGCCTCGGTGCTGCTGCAGTTGGACGAGCCGTCGCTGCCCGCCGTGCTGGCCGGCACCGTGCCGACGGAGAGCGGGTGGCAGACCCTGCGCGCGGTGCCGGAGGCGGTGGTCCGCGACAGCGTGCGGTCGCTGGTGGACGCGGTCGGCGTGCCCGTCGTGGTGCACTCGTGCGCGCCGGACGTGCCGGTGCGGCTGCTGCGGGAGGCCGGTGTCACGGGCGTGGGGCTCGACGTGTCCCTGTTGACGGATCTCGACCCGCTCGGCGAGGCCCTGGACGCCGGGCTCGGCCTGTTCGCGGGCGCGGCGCCGACCGTGCTTCCCGCTGGGCGGCGGGCGCCCACGTCCGCGCAGGTCGCGGACAAGGTGCGCGACCTGTGGCACAAACTCGGCTTCCCCGCCGCGCGGCTGCCCGCGCAGGTGGTCGTCACGCCGGCGTGCGGGCTGGCCGGCGCCACGGCGGCCTACGCGCGCGACGTGCTGCGCGCCTGCCGGGACGCGGGCCGGCGCCTGGCGGAGGTCTAACTGTCACACTCCCGTGGCAGGGTCGGGGTCATGATGGGAAAGCTCTCCGTGATCGTCATCGACTGTCCGGACCCCAAGGCGCTCGCCGAGTTCTACTCGGAGATCACCGGCAAACCGATCACCGGCGTCGAGGACGACTGGGTCGACCTCGGCGGCGACGAGCTGCCGCGCCTGGCGTTCCAGCTCGCTCCCGACCACGTGCCGCCGCAGTGGCCCGACGCGAAGCACCCGCAGCAGCTCCACCTCGACTTCGACATCGAGCGGGCCGACCTGCCCGCGTTCGAGGCGAAGGTGCTGGCGCTCGGCGCGACCAGACTGCCCGGCGGCGGCGAGCGCTTCACGGTCTACGCGGACCCGGCGGGCCACCCGTTCTGTTTCGTCTACGAATAGCCGATCGCGTAACGTCGCGCTCATGCGGCGGGCAAGCGGAAGTCTCTTCGGGCTGGCGTACGGCGACGCGTTGGGCAAGCCGACCGAGTTTCTCGACGTGGCGGCGATCGAGGCGCGCTACGGCCCCGGCGGCCCGCGTGAGCTGGAGGGCGACCCCGCGCTCGTCACCGACGACACCCAGATGGCGATCGCCGTCGCGGACGGGTTGCTCGCCGCGCAGTCGTGGGCGCCGGAGGTCGTCGAGCCGCTGTGGCGCACCCGCTTCCTGGAGTGGGCGCGCTCGCCGGAGAACGACCGCGCCCCGGGCATGACCTGCATGCGCGCGATCGCCGGCCTGGAGGACGGTTACCGCTGGCAGCGCGCCACGATCGCCGGCTCCAAGGGGTGCGGCGCCAACATGCGGGTCACGCCCGTCGGCCTGCTGCCCGACATCGACGACGACACCCTCGCCGGACTGTCCCAGTTGCAGGCCGGCATGACCCACGGTCACCCGACCGCGCTGACCGCCAGCGAGCTGACCGCGTACGCGACGCGTGTGCTGCGCGACGGGGCGCCGCTGCGCGACGTGCCGGCGCTGCTGCGCGCCCGCGCGGACAGCCAGCGCGGCGTCTACCGCGAGGAGTGGCTCGGCGACCTGTGGGAGCGCCCCGGCGCCAGCACCCCGGACGAGTACATCGACCGGGGTTGGGTGGAGTGCCTCGACGTGCTCGACCGGCTCGACGCGGCGCTCGCCGCCCCCGACCGGGCCGCCGACCCGTGCCTGGCCACGGGCGCGGGGTGGATCGCCGAGGAGGCGCTCGCCACCGCGCTGCACTGCGCGCTGCTGTTCCCCGACGACCCAGTCGCCGCCCTGGGGCGCGCGGCCGCCACCTCCGGGGACTCCGACTCGATCGCCGCTCTCGCGGGCGCGTTCCTCGGCGCCGCCCTGGGTATGTCAGCGTGGCCGGACGGTTGGGACCACCGCATCGAGTACGCCGACCGCCTCAGCGCGTTCGGCGCCGCCTGGGACTAGCGGGGCGCGCGCCGCTTTTGTCGGAGGTGGGCGGGATGATGGTCTTCCACGCGACGTGATGGGGGGCGAGCCGGATGGCACAGCGCGGCAAGGCTGCGCACGACGCGGCTGAGCTGGTCGAGGCGGCCGACCGGGCCGAACTGCCCGCCGAGGTGGCCGCCCCGGTCGCGGTGGCCGAACCGCCGGTGAAGGTCGGCAAGCGGCACGCCGAGCTGGTCGTCGAGATCGACGAACATCAGTACCGCTACTACATCCTCGACGCGCCGACCGTCGGCGACGCGGAGTACGACGCGTTGATGCGCGAGCTGGAGGGCATCGAGGACGCCTATCCGACGCTGCGCACGGCCGACTCCCCGACGCAGCGCGTCGGCGGGACGTACTCGACGGATTTCGCGAGCGTGCCCCACGCGCAGCGGATGCTGAGCCTGGACAACGCGCTCGACGACGAGGAGTTCGGCGCGTGGGCCGACCGGGTCCGCCGCGACGCCGGCGACGTCGAGTTCCTCTGCGAGCTCAAGGTGGACGGCCTGGCCATCAACCTGACGTACGAGAACGGACGGCTGACCCGCGCCGCCACCAGGGGCGACGGGCGCACCGGCGAGGACGTCACGCTCAACGTGCGCACCATCGCGGACGTGCCCCAGCAGCTCAAGGGCTCCGACGTGCCCGCGCTGCTGGAGGTGCGCGGCGAGATCTTCTTCACCGTCGACGCGTTCGCGCAGGTCAACGAGGCCATGATCGCGCAGGGCAGGTCGCCGTTCGTCAACCCGCGCAACGCGGCGGCGGGCAGCCTGCGCCAGAAGGACCCGCGCGTCACCGCCTCCCGGCCGCTGCGCCTGGTGGTGCACGGCTTCGGCGCCCGTTCCGGCTTCGAGCCGGCCCGCCAGTCGGACGCGTACGAGCAGCTCAAGGCGTGGGGCCTGCCGACCTCCGACCGGTGGCGGGTGCTGCCGGACGTGGCCGGCGTCCGGAAGTTCATCGAGTACTACGCCGAGCACCGCCACGACGTCGAGCACGAGATCGACGGCGTCGTCGTCAAGGTCAACGACGTGGCGACCCAGCGGCGGCTCGGCACCACCAGCAAGGCGCCGCGCTGGGCCATCGCCGTCAAGTACCCGCCGGAGACCGCCACCACGCTGCTGCGCGACATCGAGGTCAACGTGGGCCGCACCGGCCGCGTGACGCCGTTCGCGGTGCTGGAGCCCGTCTACGTCGGTGGGGTGACCGTCACCAACGCCACCCTGCACAACCCGTCCGACGTGGTGCGCCGCGGCGTGCTGATCGGCGATACGGTCATCGTGCGCCGCGCCGGCGACGTGATCCCCGAGATCGTCGGCGCAGTCCAGGAGAAGCGGACGGGCGCCGAGCGGGCGTTCGTCATGCCTGCCGAGTGCCCCGCGTGCGGGTCGCCGCTCGCGCCCGCGAAGGAGGGCGACGTCGACATCCGCTGTCCCAACGCCCGGTCCTGCCCGGCGCAGCTGCGCGAGCGCGTGTTCCACGCGGCCGGACGGGGCGGTTTCGACATCGAGCTGCTCGGCTTCAAGGCGGCCATGGCGCTGCTGGACGCCAAGGTGATCGTCGACGAGGGCGACCTGTTCTCCCTCGACGAGGCGCGGCTGTCGACGGCGCCGTTCTTCGTGACCAAGAAGGGCACCCTGTCCGCCAACGCGGTCAAGATGCTCGGCTTCATCGAGGCGGCCAAGGAGCGTCCGCTGTGGCGGGTGCTCGTGTCGCTGTCCGTCCGGCACGTCGGGCCCACCGCCGCGCAGGCGCTCGCAGACCACTTCCGTTCGCTCGACGCCATCGAGGCGGCGAGCGTCGAGGAGCTCTCCGCCGTCGAAGGTGTCGGCCCGGAGATCGCCGAGTCGCTCACGGAGTGGTTCACGGTCGACTGGCACCGCGAGATCGTCGCCAAATGGCGCGCCGCCGGCGTCCGGATGGCCGACGAGCCCCGCCCGCCGTCCGAGCAGCTGCCGCAGACGCTCGCCGGGGTCACCGCGGTCATCACGGGCACCCTGGAGGGGTACACCCGCGAGGAGGCCGCCGAGGCGATCACCGCCCGGGGCGGCAAGGTCGCCGGTTCGGTGTCGAAGAAGACCGCCTTCGTGATCGTGGGCGACAACCCCGGCTCGAAGTACGACAAGGCCGTCTCCCTCGGCGTCCCCATCCTCGACGACGCCGGCTTCGCCGTCCTCCTCGCCGACGGCCCCGACGCGGCCCGGCCGGTAGCCACCACCCCACCCGCGTGACCTCATCCAACCGCGCCCTTGGCGATCTTTGTAAAAGATCTTGGATCGCTCCGCGTGGACGTCCGCGAGAACGGTTCCACGATTCGCCGGGTGGTCACTAGCAGCCGTTGCGGCCCGAGGTCGTCCCAACGGTGCACATCTGTCGGCCCCCGCGCGCCGCCCCTTCCGCCAGATGTCCACTCTTGGCGACGCCGGCGCGACCGCACCCCACCACTCGCGCGCTCTTGGCGGCGTTGCAGGGCGCGGCCCTCGCCAGATGTGAGCTTGTGGCGGGCGTGAGAGCTCCCGGGCTCGCCAACTGTGAGCTTTTGGCGAGCCCGGATGGCCCTGACCTCGCCAAGAGTGAGCTTTTGGTGGCGGTGGGGGCCTCGGGCGTCGCCAAGAGTGAGCTTTTGGCGGCTACCGCGTGCCTGTGCCTCGCCGCATGTGCGCCGCTGGCGGGCCAGTCTCCGCGACCCCTCGCCACATGTGCGCATGTGGCGGGACTCCGCGTTCCTACTTCGCCACATGTTCACAGTTGGCGGCGCCAAGTGCCGTCCGGCCCGCCAGAAGCGCACATGTGGCGGAGCAGAGCGTCCGGGTGCCCGCCACATGTGCACATGTGGCGAGGGCGCGGCGCCTCCATCCCGCCAAAAGTGCGCTCTTGGTGGCCGACCTGCGCCCGCGGCCGTCGCTGGTGAGCTTTGGCGCGGTGGGGCGGGTCTCGGGTTGGTTACGAAGTGGGGTGATCTGGCGAAAACGGACAGGTAGCGCATAGCGTGGGGGCGTGATTCGGGATGCCGTGCGGCGGCTGCGCGGGGGGCCGCGTGATCTTGCCGGCGTCGACCCCGTGACCGGGCTGCCGGACCGGTGGGCGTTCTTCGCGGCGGTCGGGCGCGGTGACGCGCTGGACGGCGTACTCCTGCTGGGTCTTGATTCTTTCCGGGAGGTCGTGGAGGCGCTCGGGCATGCCATGGCCGACCGGTTGCTCGCCGCGGTGGCGGAGCGGTTGCGGGCTCACCTGCCGCCCGGCGACCTGGTGACGCGGCTGGACGGCGACGAGTTCGCGATCATGGTGGCCCGTGGGGGAGAGGTCGAGGGGCGGGCGACCGCCGAGCGCGCCGGCCAGGTCGCGGCGCTGCTGGCCGAGCCGGTGGTGCTCGACGGGCTGCCGTTGGACGTGAGCGCGGCGATCGGGATGGCGCTCTACCCGGAGCACGGGGACGACCCGCAGACGCTCATGCGGCACGCCGACACCGCGATGGCGCAGGCGCAGTCGGGGGCGGGCGTCGCGCTGTACTCGGCGCGGGCCGACCACCACTCCGCGGAGCGGTTGGCGCTGCTGGCCGACCTGCGCGCCGCGCTCGGCCGCGACGACGACGAGCTCAGCCTGCATTACCAGCCGCAGGTCGAGCTGGCGACCGGTCGGGTCGTCGGCGTGGAGGCGCTGCTGCGGTGGCGCCACCCCGAGCGCGGGTATGTGCAGCCCGCCCGCCTGGTGGCGCTCGCGGAGCGGACGGCCGTCATGCGGCAGGTCACCGAGCGGGTGCTGAGCGAGGCGGTCGCGCAGGCCGCCGCCTGGCGGGACGTGGGACTCGCGTTCCGGGTCTCGGTGAACGTGAGCGGCCGGGACCTGCACCAGAACGGGCTGGTCGAGGGCATCGCCGCGCGGCTGACGGCGCACGACCTGCCGCCGGACGGCCTCCAGGTAGAGATCACCGAGAGCGCGCTGATGATCGACCCGCCGCGCGCGGTGGACGCGGTGCACCGGCTCGCGCGGCTCGGGGTGGGGCTGTCGCTGGACGACTTCGGCACCGGGTACTCGTCGCTGCGGCACCTGCGGCGGCTGCCGCTGACCGAGGTCAAAGTGGACCGGTCGTTCGTGCTCGGGATGGCGGCCGACCCGCAGGACGCGGCCGTGGCGCGGGCGATCGTCGGGTTGGGCGCCGAGTTGGGGCTGCGCGTCGTGGCCGAGGGCGTCGAGGACGACGCGACCCGGCGGATGCTCGCCGACGCCGGCTGCGGGCTCGCCCAGGGGTGGTTATTCGCCGCTCCCATGCCGGCCGCGGCGATACCCTCGTGGCTGACCCGGTACGACGCGGCGCGTCACCCCGTGGCCGGGACCGGCTCCGGCGTCGCACAGGGCGGCAAATAGACTCACCGCGACGCAATCTGAACCTGGTCTAGGGGGCATCATGGCCGCCATCTCCCGCGAGGAGGTCGCGCACCTCGCGCGCCTGTCGCGGCTCGCCGTCACCGACGAGGAGCTGGACCGGTTCGCCGGCCAGCTCGACGTGATCCTGCAGTCGGTGGCCCGGGTCGGCGAGGTCGCCGCGGACGACATCCCGCCCACCTCGCACTCCGTGCCGCTCACCAACGTGCTGCGCGAGGACGTCGTGGTGCCCGGGCTGGGCCCGGACGAGGCGTTGTCCGGCGCGCCGGACCCGGCGGAGCAGCGCTTCCGCGTACCCCGGATTCTGGAGGAGGAAGCGTGAGTGACGTGACCAGGGCGACCGCCGCGGAGCTGGGTCGCCTCCTCGCTGACGGTGAGGTCTCCGCCGAGGAGGTCACCCGCGCCCACCTCGACCGCATCGCGGCCGTCGACGACAAAGTGCACGCCTTCCTGCACGTCGACAACGAGGGCGCGATCGAGAAGGCCCGAAAGATCGACCAGGCGCGCGCCGATAAGGAGCAGCTCGGCCCCCTGGCCGGCGTGCCGATCGCGATCAAGGACGTTATCGCCACCAAGGGCGTGCCGACCACCTGCGCCTCGAAGATCCTGGAGGGCTGGCGCCCGCCGTACGACGCGACGCTCATGGAGCGCATCAACGGCGCCGGCATGGTGATGCTCGGCAAGACGAACATGGACGAGTTCGCCATGGGCTCGTCGACCGAATACTCCGCCTACGGGCCCACGAACAACCCGTGGGACCTGGGCCGTATCCCCGGCGGGTCCGGGGGCGGCTCGGCGGCCGCGCTGGCCGCCTACGAGGCCCCACTGTCCATCGGCACCGACACGGGCGGCTCGATCCGCCAGCCGGGCGCCGTCACCGGCACCGTGGGCGCCAAGCCGACCTACGGCGGCACGTCCCGCTACGGCCTGGTCGCGTTCTCCAGCTCGCTGGACACGCCCGGTCCGTGCGCCCGGACCGTCGAGGACACGGCGCTGCTGCACGCGGTGATCGCCGGCCACGACCCGCGCGACAGCACGTCGATCGACGCGCCGGTGCCGGACGTGGTCGCCGCCGCGAAGCTGGGCGCGACCGGCGACCTGACCGGCGTCAAGCTCGGCCTCGTCAAGGAGTTCAGCGGCGAGGGCGCCGAGCCCGGCGTCATGGCCGCCTTCCGCGACGCGGTGGACGCCCTGGTCAAGCTGGGCGCCGAGGTCGTCGAGGTCAGCTGCCCGCACTTCCTGTACGCCCTGCCGGCGTACTACCTCATCGCGCCGAGCGAGTGCTCGTCCAACCTGGCCCGCTTCGACGGCGTGCGCTACGGCCTGCGGGTGGGCGACGACGGCAACCGGTCGCTGGAGGAGGTCATGTCGCTCACCCGCGAGGCCGGCTTCGGGGCTGAGGTGAAGCGGCGCATCATCATCGGCACGTACGCCCTGTCGTCCGGCTACTACGACGCCTACTACGGGCAGGCGCAGAAGGTGCGGACCCTGATCACGCGCGACTTCACCGCCGCGTTCGAGCAGGTCGACGTGCTGGTGTCGCCGACGACCCCGTTCGTGGCGTTCCCGTTCGGGTCGCGCACCGCGGACCCGTACCAGATGTATCTCGCGGACCTCTACACGATCCCGACGAATCTCTACGGCGGCCCGGCCATCTCGGTCCCGTGTGGACTGTCGGAGGGCCTGCCGGTCGGCTTCCAGATCATGGCGCCGACCCTGGCCGACGACCGCATGTACCGGGTCGGCGCGGCGCTCGAGTCCGCCCTCGGCACGCTCACCCCGCCGGACCTGGAGGTCTAGATGACGACCCTGGCGATGTTGACCTACGACGACGCGCTCGAGCGGTTCGAGCCGGTCATCGGCCTGGAGACGCACGTCGAGCTGGGCACCGCGACCAAGATGTTCTGCGGCTGCCCGACCGAGTTCGGCGCGGAGCCCAACACGCAGGTCTGCCCCGTCTGCCTGGCGCTGCCCGGCGCGCTCCCGGTGGCCAACAAGGCCGCCATCGAGGCGACCATCCGCATCGGTCTGGCGCTCAACTGCTCCATCGCCACGTGGTGCCGGTTCGCGCGCAAGAACTACTTCTACCCCGACATGCCGAAGAACTTCCAGATCAGCCAGTACGACGAGCCGCTGTGCGTCGACGGGTGGCTGGACGTCGAGGTCGACGGCGAGACGGTCCGGGTGGAGATCGAGCGCGTGCATCTGGAGGAGGACACCGGCAAGACGCTGCACGTCGGCGGCGCCACCGGGCGCATCCACGGCGCGACGGAGTCGCTGGTGGACTACAACCGGGCCGGCATCCCCCTCGTCGAGATCGTCACCAAGCCGGTCGTCGGCACGGGCGGGAAGGCGCCGCTGGTCGCGAAGGCGTACGTGACGGAGCTGCGCGACGTCATCCGCTCGCTCGGCGTCTCGGACGTGCGCATGGAGCAGGGCTCGATGCGCTGCGACGTGAACACGTCGCTGTCGAAGCCGGGCGCCGAGTGGGGCACCCGTACCGAGACGAAGAACGTGAACTCGCTGCGCAGCGTCGAGCGGGCCGTCCGCTCGGAGATCATCCGCCAGGCCAACGTGCTGGAGGCCGGCGGGAAGATCACCCAGGAGACGCGCCACTTCCACGAGGACACCGGCGAGACCACGTCGGGCCGCAGCAAGGAGACGGCGACCGACTACCGGTACTTCCCCGAGCCCGACCTCGTGCCGCTAGCGCCGGACCCGGCGTGGGTCGCCGAGCTGAAGGCCGCCCTGCCCGAGCCGCCCCGGGTGCACCGCAAGCGGCTGCAGGACGCGTGGGGCCTCGCCGACGCCGAGATGCAGGCGATCGTCAACGCCGGCGCCGTCGAGCTGATCGAGGCGACCGTCGCGGCCGGCACCAGCGCCGACGGCGCCCGCAAGTGGTGGCTGGGCGAGCTCGCCCGCCGGGCCAACGAGGCCGGCGTCGAGCTGGGCGCCATGAATGTGACGCCCGCTCAGGTCGCGCAGCTCCAGCAGCTCGTCGACGAGGGCAAGCTCAACGACAAGCTGGCGCGCACCGTGCTGGAGGGCGTGCTCGCGGGCGAGGGCGACCCGGCCGCCGTCATGGCGGCCCGCGGGCTGGAGGTCGTGTCCGACACCGGGGCGCTGGAGAAGGCCGTGGACGAGGCGATCGCCGCGAACCCCGCCATCGCCGACAAGATCCGGTCCGGCAAGGTCGAGGCGGCCGGCGTGCTCATCGGCGCGGTCATGAAGACCACCCGCGGCCAGGCCGACGCCAAGACCGTCCGCGAACTGATCATCGCCCGCCTGGGCTGACCGACTACCGCGTCGGAGTCGTTGTCGGCTCCGGCGCGGCAGCGGTACCGGCCAGGTGGCGTTCCAGCTGGACCTCGGTGAGTCCGGCGCCGCCGACGCTGATCTCGTCGTACGCCTGGAGTCTGTGGTCGTTGCCGCCGAGGTAGAGCACGGACAGCTCCAACGGGAGCGGCGAGCCGCTGTCCAGGCCGCGCAGGCCGGCGCCGCCGGTGGAGCCCTCGACCATAATGGTCGTCTGCGGGTACGTCGCGCCGACCGGCCCCGGCTCGGTGCTGATCTCGCGGTGGTGCCGGTGGCCGGCGAGCACGAGCGGCACCTGCCCGGCCAGCGGCCCGGCGCCCGCCGGGTCGTGGATGAGTGCGATGTCCACCCGCTCGGGCGAGTCCGCGATGGTTGCCGCGAGCTGCGCGCCCGTGACCTGCAGGCCCGCCTGCTCGTACGGGTCGTTCGGGTCGGGTGACTCCACGTTGTTCTTGTCGGGCGTGAAGCGCGGGTCGCCGATGCCGGCGAAGGTCAGCCCCGCCACCGTGGCGACCTTGTTGTCCAACACGACGGCGTTCTTCTGCCTGGCCACGGCCGCCTGCGTGGTCGACGAGTCGTGGTTGCCGCGGACGTAGACGTACGGCACGTTCAGGTCGCCGATCGCGGCGACGAACGACGCCTCGGGCTCGCTGCCCCAGTCGGTCAGGTCGCCGGTGTCGACCACGACGCTGATGTGGAACTGTTCCACGACCGTGCGGACCACCGACCAGCCGGCCGGGTTGAGGTGCATGTCCGAGATGTGCAGGACGCGGATCGTGCCGTCGGCCGGCTCGTACACGGGCAGGTTCGTGATCGTGGCGTAGAGGCGGCTGACGTTGGTGACCATCTTCTGCAGCTGCGCCGTGTACTCCCCGTAGCGGCTCGCGATCCGCTCGGCGTCGCCCACGACGGTCTGCGCGTTGCCGAGCAGCCCCCGGTAGGTCGGCTCGGCCAGCGCCGAGCGCCGGAACGACACCGCCGCCGTGCCCAGGGTCGCCGCCGTGAGCAGCAGCGCGAGCCCGCCGGCCAGCGCGGCGCGGCGGGTGGACCGGAACACCACGAGGGCCGCGAGCATCGCGCCGAGGACCGCCGCGGCGGCGAACTGCAGCGCGAGCCGCCGCAGCCCCTGCATGACGTCCGTGACGGCGTCGGCGCTGGCCTGGTTGATCGCGTTGGGCTGGGTGACCAGCTCGCGGGTGCGCCCCTCGTCGAGGGACTCGAGGTTGATCACCAGGTGGGCCGGCCCGGTGTGGCTGTTCAGCGTGAGCGACCCCAGCGGCGGCAGGCGCACCTCGGTGCCGCCGCGCAGCGCCGGCTGGACGGAGAAGTCGGCCTGGAACGGGCCGACGTCCTGGCGCACGTTGGCCAGCAGCAGCGTGCCGACCGAGGCGCCGATCACGGTCACCGCCAGCAGCGCGAGCGCCGAACGCACCCGCCGCGCGGCCCGCGAGCGCCACCAGTCCGGGCCGCCCTCGGCCCGCCAGCGCGGCGCCGCCTGCCGCACGTGGTAACCCAGCCGTCGGGCCTGACGGGCCGCCGCGACCACCGCGGTGGTCCCGGTTGTGACAATCCGGCGAGTACGGGCCATGGGGCGCACCCTTCATCCTTACCCCACCGATGTGACGGTGCGGCGCGGTTGCGTCCGGTCCGGGCCGGGTGGTGGCGAGCTTCACCCGGCCGTCCCGGGTGTCCCGGCCCGTCCGGTCAGGGGCCTAGGCCTTGCTCACGCCGCCGTTGCCGGAGAGCACGATGCGCAGGATGCGGTCGTCGTCGGGCGCGGGGTCGCCCCGGCCGTCCTTGTTCGAGGTGGTGATCCACAGCGAGCCGTCGGGGGCGGCGGCGGCCGCGCGCAGGCGCCCGTACCGCCCCTGCAGGGCGGGGGTCGGGGCGCCGAGCAGCGCGCCGGTGTCGGTGAACCGGAGCAGCCACAGCCGCTCGCCGCGCAGGCAGGCCGCCACGAACACGTTGGTCACCATCGCGGCGCCCGAGCAGGAGGACTCGTCGGTGGGCCAGACGGCGACCGGGTCGACGTACTCCTTCTTGTTGCCCTTGCCCTCGACGGCCGGCCAGCCGTAGTTCTTCCCCTTGACGATCTCGTTGATCTCGTCCCAGGTGTTTTGCCCGAACTCGGTGGCGTAGAGGCGGCCCTTCGCGTCCCAGGCGAGGCCCTGCACGTTGCGGTGCCCGTAGGACCAGACCAGGGAGTCCGGGAACGGGTTACCCGGCGCCGGCTTGCCGTCGGCGGTCATCCGCAGGATCTTGCCGCCGAGGCTCTTGAGGTCCTGGGAGCGTGCGGTCTGCGCGGCGTCGCCGGTGGTGGCGTAGAGGTAGCCGTCCGGGCCGAAGCCGAGGCGGCCGCCGTTGTGGTTGCCGGCCTTGGGGATGCCCGTGAGGATCGGGGTGGGGGTGCCGCCGAGGGTGAGCTTGGCGATGCGGTTGTCGGACTCGGCGGTGTAGTAGACGAACACCGTCCTGTCGGTCTTGTACTTGGGCGAGACGGCGATGCCGAGCAGCCCGCCCTCACCGGAGGGGCGGGCCTCGTCGATCGTCTGCACGGGCTCGACCTTCAGGCCGCCCGCGTCGGACTCGGGGCCGACCTTCAGGATCCGCTTGCTGTCCCGCTCGGTGACCAGCGCGGCCCCGTCGGGCAGGAAGGCGATCGCCCACGGCACCGCGAGCCCCTTGGCCAGCACCGTCGCGACGGTTTCGGTGCCGCCCTGCCCCTCGCCGACGCTGGGCGAGGGCTTGGGCAGGTTCGGGGCGCCGCCCCCGGTGGTGTCGTCGGGTTCGCCGAAGCTGCAGCCTGTGAGGAGGCCTGCGGCGAGCGCCGCGGTGGCGAGAACGGCGGCGAGGCGTCGAGGTGGGGGTGTGGCCCTCATCGCCGAACAGTAGCGAGGCCTGTCACGCCGGCGCCAGCCGGCGCGGCGGTGTGGTGATCGTCTCCATATGTTGTCGAAACAATAATCCGCTAGGCAACGTTATTGCCGACTGAACGGCCCTCACCGACGAGGACCTCCTCGGCAAGCCAGGGAGACACGCCATGACCGCACCCGCGATCGACCGGCTCCACCTCAGCGCGGACGCGGCGGACCTGCTGTTCCGCGACGCGCGCACCGCCAACGCCTTCACCGACGAGCCGGTCACCGACGAACAGGTCCGGGCGATCTACGACCTTGTGAAAAACGCGCCGACGGCCATGAATGCCCAGCCGATGCGGCTGGTGCTGGTGCGCTCCGGCGAGGCGCGGGCGCGGCTGGTGGAGCGCATGGCGCCCGGCAACCAGGAC
Organism: Luedemannella flava; assembly: GCF_039528515.1. Classification (NCBI taxonomy): domain Bacteria; kingdom Bacillati; phylum Actinomycetota; class Actinomycetes; order Micromonosporales; family Micromonosporaceae; genus Luedemannella; species Luedemannella flava. The sequence continues at coordinate 47,406 of NZ_BAAALT010000020.1, read as the reverse complement.
AAGACGGCGGCGGCGCCGCTGGTGGCGATCGTCGCGGCGGACAACCGGTTCCACGAGGAGCTGCCGCGCGTCTTCCCGCACGCCCCCGGCGCGAAGGACCGCTTCGCGGACGCGTCCGTCCGGGAGAACGCCGCCCGGTTCAACGCCGCCATCCAGCTCGGCTACCTGATCCTCGGCATCCGGGCCGCCGGCCTGGCCGCCGGGCCGATGGGCGGCTACGACGCCGCCGGGATCAACGCCGACTTCTTCCCCGACGGCGAGCACCAGGTGGTCGCCGTGGTCAACATCGGTCGTCCGGCCGGTAACGCCTGGCGCGACCGCCTGCCCAGGCTCGAGTACGACGAGGTCGTCTCGACCGTCTGACCGGCGTCATCATCATGGCCCACGCTCCGGCGTGGGCCATTTTCCTATTGGTGGGCTGTCAGCTGAGGGCTTCCGTGCGCGCCGGCTCCTCGTCGCTGGTCAGCTCGCCGCCGGCGGCCGCGACGGCGGACAGCGCGCGGGCCGGCACGGCCGGCAGGGTGAGGGTCATTCCCGAGGTGAGGCGCACCGCCACGCCGCCCTTCGGGGTGGCGGCCAGCTCCGCCACGTCCGACCAGGGGACCCGTCGCGACGTCAGAACCGCGCGGACGCGCAGGCCGTCGGCGCCCACGTCGGTGCCCGCGCGCCAGCTCCACAGGGCGACTGCCGCCGGGACGAGCAGGATCAACCCGAACGCGGTGCCGCCGGCGAGCATGGGCAGGGCGCCGATGAGGGCCACCACCGCCGCGACCGTGATCGCGGACGAGTGGCGGTACCGGAGGGTCTTGGCAGCGGTCTCCACCGGGCCATCCTCCCATGACGGCAGACGCCGGACCGACTGACCTGGATCGCGCCGACACGCAAAGGTAGATATACGGAGAAAGTATCTCATATGGGTAAAATCTTCGTCGGATCAACCGCGCCACCGGGTCTGGGAGAACATGCTGAACCGAGCAGACGTCGCCGTGGTGACCCCCTGGTTCCCCACCGACGACCATCCGTACCGTGGCGCGTTTGTCCAGGCCATGGCCGATGCGGTGGCGCCGCGGTGCGAGCGGGTGACGGTGTACCACACGGAGATGTGGACCACTCGTATGCCGCGGCGCGCGCGCGGATCCGCGGTCCGGGCACTTGAGGCGCTGACCCCCACCGCGCTACGCGGCCGGCACACCCCCGCGGGCGTCGGCGTGGTCTGTGCTCCGTATCCGGTGCGGCCGGACCTGAGCTATTCGGAGTACGCGTTGTGCCATGAGCGGGCGCTGCGGGTCGCGCTCCGCCGTCGGCCCCTGGCAGCGGACCTGGTGCACGCGCATACCGGGATCTTCGGCGGCTGGGCGGCCCTGCACAACGTCCGCCCCGGAACCAGGGTGTTCGTTACCGAGCACGCCACGTTCATCGACAAGATCGTGCGCGAACCGCGCGCACGGGCGATGTACGACACGGTGCTGAGCCGGGCGGCGGGAGTCTTCGCCGTCGGTGAGGGGCTGCGCACGACGATCGCGGAGGCGTTCCCGCACCACGCCCACCGGCTGGGGATCCTGCCCAATGCCGTGCGGTTCGACCTCCCCCGGGACCTGCCGGTGAGCGACCTGCGGCGGTGGCTGTACGTCGGCAGCATCATTCCCCGCAAGAACATCTTCGCGCTCATCGAGGCGTTCGCCCGGTGCCGGGAGCGCGACAGCGCGTTGACGCTGACCCTCGTGGGCAGCGGCGCCCTGTATGGACGGACGTGGCGGCTGGCGAAGCGGCTCGGTGTGGGCGACGCGGTGACGTTCCGCGGCGCGGTGGGCCCCGAGGCCGCGTTGGCTCTGCTGCGCGAGCACGACCTGCTCGTGCATCCCAGCCAGATGGAGACCTTCGGCATGACGCTCATCGAGGCGGTGGCGGCCGGGATGCCTGTGCTCGCCACGCGGTGCGGCGGCCCGGAGGAGACCCTGGCCGGGGTGGAGCACATGGTCGGTGAACTCGTCGAGGTCCAAGCGGGCCCGGACGCGCTCGTCGACGGGTACTGGCGCCTGCGCGACCGGTTCCCGCACGGCCTCGATCTGGCCCGGGCAGCGACCGATCTGGCGGCCCGCTACGGCTACGCCGCCGTGGCGGAGGCGCATCTGGCGACGTGGTCGGGAACGGGCGGGCTGGATGTCGCGCCCATGGCGGAGCAGGCGGTGCGATGACTGCTCCGCACGTGTTGTTCGTGGCCACCGGCGGCGATCGCCACCTGGGCGTGTGGACCGAGTCGCGCAGGGTGGTGACCGGTGGCGGACGGGCGCTCGTCCTGCTCGACCACGCGGACGCGTGGCCGGGCAAGCCGTTGCACCGCCGGGTGAAGGTCGTCGAGACGAGCAAGCTCGAAAAGCGGCACTGGCCGCGGCGGGCCGCGAACCTGGTCCTCTTCCGGGGACCCGCCTGGTTGCTGCGGGCCGTCGGCCGTGGCCGCCTTGCCGATCCGGCGGGGCGGATGCTGACCGCGTACCAGGATCAGGTGGCCTCGCGGGTGCAGCGTCTGGTGGTCCTGCCCGTCTACCGGGCTCTGTCACGGACCTCGCGGGCCCGCCTGATCAACAGGCATGTTCTGTCGAAGGGTCCGTTCGACGCGGTCGTCGTCTCGGATCCGCACGGGCTGCGTGATGTCGCGGCGCTCGTCAGGGCCAATCCCGACGTGTTCCACGGCACCCGGGTGTCGTTCGGTCTGGCCTACGACTCCGAGGTCGGACCCGACCCTCACCAGGCGGTCAACCGTGACGGCCGTTGAGCTCGACTGTCCGGAGACGTCGACGGAGTCCGCCGCGCCCCGGCCGCGGCCACGCCTGTGGGCGCAACGGCTGTGGCGCGAGATCTTCTTTGCGACGATCATCGCGGGCACGGTCACGCTCTGCCTGTCGCCGCTGCGACGGGCCGGCTGGCCGAGAAACCACGAGGCCCTGCACTTCGCCAACCGCACGGCCGTGTACGCGGACCACTTCAGACACGGTGACCTGTTGCCGGTGTGGTCGTCCCTCAACGCCTTCCACATGGGCACACCATTTCCGCTCTTTTACCACAAGACGTTCTACTTCGTGTCGGCGTCGCTGTACCTCGTCCTCGGTGCCATGAAGCTCTCCATCGTGTTGGCCATCGCGGTCTTCATGTTCGCCGGGGCCTACGGCATGCGTGCGGCCACGCACGAACTCACCGGACGAAGGCTGCTGGCCTTCTCGGCGCCGGTGGTCCTGTTGTTGGCCAACTACACCTTCACCGACTGGCTCATCCGCGGCGCCATGGCGGAACTGACCGCCATGATGCTCGTTCCCTGGCTGTTGTGGTGGTGTCTGCGGTTGGTGCGGCGCGGCACCTGGTCATGGTGGATCGTGCCGATCTACTTTCTCCTCTTCAATGCGCACAACGCACTGACGATGTACGCCACCGTCCCGTTGGCGATCGCCGGAACAGTGTTTCTCGTCAAGGAGCGACGGCGCGGCCTGGCCGCCGTCTGGCGACCGGCGTTGTTGTCCGCCGGGGGGATCGTCGTCCTGCTCGTCCCGCTGTTCGTCGTCCAGTGGGGATTCCTGGACGACTACAACCCGGGAAAAGTAACGCAAGCGGGATACAAGGCGAGCGAGCGCTTCCGCGAATTCTCCACGTACTTCGTCAACAGCGATTTCCGGTGGTTGCGGGACGCGCACAAGTTCACGACCCAGATCGACTACGGCATCTGGCTTCCGTTGGCGTTGTTCGTCGTCGCAGGGGCCGCGGCCGTGGCGCTGCGGCACCGTCCGGCCATGTCCGTTGTCGGGCGTGTCATGTTCAGCCCGGCGGGCGCGTTCCTGGTGGTCACCGCGACTGTGATGCTCATGCTGCAGTGCTCGTTCACGCGCCCGCTGTACCAGGCCGTTTCCATTCTCGAGTTTCTGCAGTTCCCCTGGCGCCTGCTCGCCTTCATCACCCCGCTGGGCATTCTGCTGGTCGCCCACGTCGCCGGCAATCTGCGTGTCCTGGGCCGCCGGGTGATGCTGGTGCTCGCCTTGTGCTGGGTCGCGACCTTCGCGGTCCTCTCGCCGCTGCACCACGATTTTCAGTACAACTTCTATCCGCAGCAGCGTATTGATCTCGCCACCGCGCCCAGCCCCACCGCGGCGAACATGGGCATCGGGGAGTATCTGCCGCGGGTGGCGGTCGACGGTCACGAAATGCCGTCGGTCGAGGTCATGGCGGCGTACGAGGCGATGTACACGAAGAGACGCCAGACCGAGGTCATCCGGGGCAGCTGCACCATCCGGGCGCTGCGCCGCACCTCGCTCGATCCGCGGACCCTGTCGTACCGGATCGCCTGCACGCAGCCGTCGACGGTCGCGCTGCCGATCAGCTACAGCCGCTTCCACCGGGTGCGGGTGAAAGCGGCCGGCGAGGCTGCGGTGCGGACGTTCCGGGACAGGAGCGACCCACGGTTGATGGTCGACCTCCCGGGCCGCGACGGAATGCTGGTCGTGGTGCGCCTGCCGTCGATGGCCAGCGTGCTCCGGCAGCTGCTCATCCCACGCTGATCCGGGGCGCGAGCCTGAACATCGCGGCCTTCCGGGCCGCGCGCGAACGAGGGGAGTCGGCGGTGCGCGACGCGGAGATCCGCAAGGTGGTGGACCTTGAGGACCGCAACTGGTGGTACCGCGAGCGACGGGCGATTCTGTCCCGCGAGCTGGGCCGGCTCGGCAGACCGGGGCTCGCGCTCGACATCGGGGCCGCGGGCGGCGGGAACACCCGCGTGCTCAGGGCACACGGATGGCGTTCCGTCGCCCTGGAGTACGGCTCCGACGGAGCGGCGTTCGCCCGCGACCGCGGACTTGACGTGATCCAGGGTGACGCCCGGAACCTCCCCTTCTCCACCTCGGCGGTGGACCTGGTCATCGCGCTCGATGTCCTGGAGCACATCGACGACGACGCACGGGCCGCCGCCGAGATCGACCGGGTGCTGCGTCCGGGCGGAACGCTCATCGCGTCGGTGCCGTGCGACATGCGGCTCTGGTCCCCACACGACGTCGCCCTGGGCCATGTCCGCCGGTACACCCGGGAGTCGCTGAGCACCCTGGTCCAGAGCTCGGGCCTGGTCATCGATCGGCTATGGAGCTGGAACGTCCTGCTCCGGCCCGTGGTCAGCGTGCGGCGTCGACGCATGTCGGACGCGGGCACGAGTGAGCTTGAGGAACTGCCGTTCCTGGTGAACGCGGGACTCACCGCCATCGTGCTGGCCGAGCGTTATCTGCCGGTCAAGTCGTTGCCGGGCGTGTCGCTGTTCGTCCGGGCCACGAGGGGCGCGGCACGACGTCCCGGTCCGGTCGTCGCGGCGGTCGGGTCGACCGGGCGTTAGCCGGCCCACGGCGGCCCGGGCACGCGTTCGAACCACGACACCGGGCGCTCATGAGTTCGTTATAGACCTTTAAGGGGGGAAATTCGAGAAATCAGGGGTTATGTAACGATGCCTGCCACGGCGTGGAGTGGGGACCGGGTCGACCTGTCGGTGGTGGTGCCGGTGTTCAATGAAGAGCTCCGGCTCGGGGCATCGCTGGCCACGATGTGTGATTATCTCGGCCAGGGCAGTCAGACCTGGGAGCTTGTCCTGGTGGATGACGGCTCCGCCGACGGGAGCCAGGCGATCATGGCCATGGCCGCGTCGGCCCATCCTGAGATCCGGGTGGTCGAATCCGCACACCGGGGCAAGGGGAACGCGGTCCGGCTGGGCGTGCTCGCGTCGCGGGGGCAGCAGGTCCTGGTCTGCGATGCTGATCTCGCAACGCCGATTGAGGACGTCGAGCTGCTCGCCAAGGCGCTCGCCGACGGACATCTCGTGGCGATCGGATCGCGGGCGGCGCCGCGGGCTGTGATCGAGATTCACCAGAGCAGGCTGCGCAAGGCCGCCGGCCGCCTGGGGAACAGGCTCATTCGCGTCCTGGCCGTGCCGGGCATCGCCGACACCCAGTGCGGCTTCAAGCTGTTCGAGGGCGCCGCGGCGCGGGCCGTTTTCGCTCAGTCGAGGCTCGACGGGTTCGGCTTCGACTTCGAGGTTCTGCACCTGTGCCTGCGGTGGAGCTGGTCGGTCGTAGAAGTTCCCGTGCGCTGGTCCCACCGGACCGGATCGAAGGTCCGTCTCCTCGACTACGTGCGGGTCCTCCGGGAGCTGATGTTCGTGCGTCTGGCGCATCGCCATGCGGACCTTCCCGCGGTCACCGGACCCGACGCCGGTGAGCTGGTCCCGCGTGTCCGAACCGGACCCGGCCATCCGCGCGGTTCTGGCCGGTGACCGTCCCGGCCACCACTCCCGGAGCGACTCGACACGCAGGCTCCGGCGTACGCGACAGACAGCGATAAAAGCCTAGAATCTCGTACGAACTGCCATCGAGGAGGCGAACCTGAGCAGGTCCGACGTCGCCGTGGTGACGCCCTGGTTCCCGACCAACGAGTTGCCCTACCGGGGCGCGTTCGTGGCAGCCATGGTCGAGGCGGTGGCGCCGCGCTGCGACCGCGTCGCCGTGTACCACTCCGACCTGTGGACGGCCGGGATGTCGCCGCGTGGCGATCGCCGTGCGCAACGTGCCATGCACGCGCTCGCGCCGGCGGCGGCACGTACGCACCGCACGGCCGCCGGCGTGCCGGTCACGCACGCGCCCTATCCCATCCGGCCGGGCCTGAGCTTCGCCGAGCTGGGGGCGCGGCACGATCGCGCGCTCCGGGCGGCGCTGGGCGGCGCGCCGATCGACGCGGGCATCGTGCACGCGCACACCGGCATCTACAGTGGATGGTCGGCGCTGCGCCACATGCGCCCCGATGCCCGGCTGTTCGTGACCGAGCACTCGACCTTCGTCGACCAGGTCCTCGCCGAACCCCAGGCCCGCGTCATGTACGAAGAGGTGCTGCGCCGCGCGACCCGGTTCTTCGTGGTCGGCGAGGTGCCGCGGAGCATGATCGCGGCCGCCTTCCCGCAGCACGCCGACCGCATCGCCGTCATGCCCAACGCCATCCGTTTCGACCTGCCGCGACCCGAGCCCGTTCGTCAGCTGCGGCGGTGGCTGTTCGTGGGGCACCTGATCGAGCGCAAGAACGTGGCCGCCCTCATCGCGGCCTTCGCCCGCTGTCGAGCCCGCGACGACAGCCTCACCCTGACCATCGCCGGCACCGGAGCGCTGTACCGGTCGTTGGTCACACAGGCGAAGGAGCTCGGCGTCGCCGACGCCGTCGAGTGGCTCGGGGCCGTGCCGCCGGCGACGGCGCTCGACCTGCTGCGCTCGCACGACCTGCTGGTGCACCCGAGCCGGCTGGAGACGTTCGGGATGACCCTGGTGGAGGCCGTCGCGGCCGGCATGCCGGTGCTGGCCACCCGCTCCGGTGGTCCTCAGGAGACCCTCGCCGGCATCGAGTCGGCCGTGGGGGAGCTGGTCGACGTGTCCGCGGGCGTGGACGGTCTGGTCGAGGGTTACTGGCGGCTGCGCGGGCGCTGGCCTGACGGCCTGGACCTGGCGGAGGGCGCCCGCCAGCTCGCCGAGCGGTACGGGTACCCGGCGGTCGCCGAGGCCCACCTGCGGGCCTGGCACGGGGCGCCCGCGCCGGTGGCGGTGTCATGACGCGGCGCAGCGTGCTCTTCGTGGCTACGGGCGGCTCGCGGCGGCGCGCCGTCAGCATCGAGTCGGCCGAGGTGCTCGCGGCCGGCGGACGGGCGACCGTGATCGTCGATCACCTCGGCGCGTGGAAGAGCAGCGCCCTCCCCGACGGCGTGGAGATCGTCGAGACCACGGCGTTGGAGCTGCGGCACTGGGCCCGCGCGTGGGAGCAGTTGCTGGTGTTCGCGGCGCCGGCGTTCGTCGTGCGGGTGCTCGGACGGGGCGCGCTGATGCGGCCGGTGACCCGGCTGCACCGGGCGTACCTGCGGCTTTTCGCGACCCGGCTACACCGCGGCCTGTTCATGCCGGTCTACCGCGCGCTCACCCGGCGCGTGCGCGCGCGGCTGATATCCCGCGCGGTGCTGCGGGGTGCGGCCTACGACGCGGTGGTGGTCAGCGATCCGCGCTCGGTCATCGATGTGGCGGCGATCAGGCGGGCCGATCCGTACGCGTTCGGCGCCGCGCCGCTCACCTTCCGTCTCACCGACGCCGAGGCGGCCGGCGCGGTCGGAGCCGGGGCGGCGCGATGAGCCGGGCGCCGAGGGTGCTCTACCTGAGCTTCTACTTTCCGCCGTCGCGGGCCAGCGGCATCTACCGGGCCCGGGCCACCGCGAACTTCCTGGCCGAGGCGGGCTGGGAGGTGACCGCGTACGCAGCGCCGATGAGCTTCCTGGAGGGCGCCATCGGGTCGGTCGACGACGACCTGATGGAGACCGTCGACCCGTGCGTGCGGGTGTACCGGCCGGGCCTCAACCATTTCCGGTGGGAGACCGACATCCGTCGCTTCGGCCGGCTGCGCCGGGTCGCGCCGGAGCTGGCCAAGTCGGCGTACGAGTTCCTGCACACCCGGTTCTTCCCCGAGCAGTACGCGTCGTGGGGGCTGAACGCCCTGGCCCGCGCGCTGCGCCAGCACGCCCGACGGCGCTTCGACGTGGTGGTGGCCACCGGGAACCCGTTCGTCTCGTTCGCCGTGGCCTGGCTGTTCAACCGCCTCACCGGCGTGCCATATGTGCTGGACTACCGCGACGCGTGGACGCTGAACCAGTTCACGGACGGTCCGGCGTTCCCGCCCGGGCACGGCGCGTGGCGCTGGGAGCCGCGGGTGCTCAGCCGGGCGTCCGCGGTCGTGTTCGTCAACGAACCCCAGCGCGCCTGGCACGCCCAGCGCTACCCCGCCTTCGCCGACCGGATGACGGTGGTGCTCAACGGCTGGGACCCCGACCTGTTCCCGGCGCCCGTGCCGACCGGTGCGCGCGAGGCCGACCGGCCGCTGCGGTTCGGCTTCCTGGGCACGGTCACCGGCGTGCAGCCGGTCGCGGAGCTGCTCGACGCGTTCGGCCAGGCCCGTGGGCATCCCGAGCTGACCGATGCGCAGCTGCACGTCCACGGGTACCTCGGCTTCTTCCGCAAGAGCCCGGCACAGCTGCGCGAGCGTCTCGGCCTGGAGGAGGCCAGCACCAGGGACGCGCTGCACTACCACGAGCCGGTCAGCAAGACCGCGGTCGCGGATGTGTACGCGGACCTCGATGTGCTGGTGTTCATGGCCGCCGGCGGCCGGTTCGTCACCTCGGGAAAGATCTTCGAGTACATGGCCACCGGCCGGCCCATCGTGTCGGTGCACGCGCCCGGCATCGCCGCGGCCGACGTGCTCGACGGGTACCCGCTCTGGTTCAACCCGAACGGCCTGGACGTCGCCACCATCGCGGACGCGATGGTGGCGGCCGGCTTGGCCGCCCGCGAGCTGACGCCGCAGCAGCAGGCCCGCGCGCAGCGCCACGCCGAGCGGTACGCGCGGCCCGTGACGCTCGCGCCGCTGGAGCGCACCCTGCGCTCCCTGGCGCGTCGGTAGACGGCGCCGATGAGCAGTGCCCATGGGCAGCAAGGAGCGTCGATGAGTGAGGTCGGTACGGTGCGGCGACAGTCACCCGGCCCCGGCGCGGTGGCGCTGCTGTGGCTCGGTTCCCGGCCCACGCCATCGGTGGAGAGCTATACGCGTTTCCTGGCCGAGCGCGGCGTCCCGGTCCATCTCGTCGTGCTCGACCCGGCGCCCTGGGCGGAGCTGTGCGCCAACCCGGGACTGACGGTCCATGTCGTGCGGCAGGCCGAGGACGGCCTGTTCCTGCTGCGCCTCGAGCGCCTGGTCGTGTTCCGGCTGCCGGGCGCCGTGCTGAGCCGGCTGGTCCGGGTGGCCCGGCGGCTGTCGGGTCGCCTCGGGGACCGCGCGGCGTCGGTACGCCGTCGGCAGCGCGACGTGTCGCGCTTCGTCGACCGTCGGTTGTTCCGGCGTGTGTACCGGCTGGTCCGGCCCTGGCTGGTGGGCCGGCGGGTCGAGGCCGCGTTGCGCGCCGTGGACCTGCCCGAGCTCGAGCGCATCGTGGCGCTCGACCTCGCCAGCATCCCACTGGCGGCGCGCCTGGCCCGCAGATATCCCGCGGCGTTGCCGACCACCGACCGTGACTGGGCGCCGTACAAGCACCTGGTCCCGGCGCGCCCGCCCGCAGCCCGCAAGGCCCTTCCGCACAGGGCCCTGCCCCACAAGGCCGCCAAACGGTCGGTCAACCCGGCGACCCGGGTCGTGCGCCTGGCGCTGCCCGACCACTCCGCCACCGCGGGGGCCTGGCGGCTCCTGGTGCTGTCCGCACCCGAGCACATGTTCGTGCCGAAGGAGCTGGGCGAGAACGGCATCGCCGGGTACGAGCCGGACGCGCTCGCGTGCTTCCTGGCCATCCTGGACGTGGCCGGCCCCGGCGCCGTGTACGACGTGGGCGCCAACATCGGGCTGTACGCGGCGGTGGCCAGCACCCTGTCCACCCGCGCGGTGCGCGCGTTCGAGCCGACGCCCGCACTGGTCGACGCGGCCCGCCGGTTCGCGGCGGACAACGGGCTCGGCTTCGTCGTCGAGCCGTTGGCGCTGGGCGCCCGGAACGGGCACGCGACGTTCTACCTGTCCGACTCCACGGACAGCTCGAACTCGCTGGCCGAGGGCTTCCGCGCGTCCTCGGAGCAGTTGCGGGTCACGGTGGAGACACTCGACTCGTACGTGGAGCGGACCGGGCTCGTACCGGCCGTGCTGAAGGTCGACACCGAGACCACCGAGCCCGACGTGCTCGCGGGAGCCGAGCGGACCATCGCCCGGCACCGGCCGTGGATCCTCTGCGAGGTGCTGCGCGGCCGGGTCGAGGAGCGGCTGACCAGGGTCCTCGCGCCGCACGGCTACCGCTGGTACCACATCACCGACGCCGTGCCGTACCAGGAGAAGCAGGTCATCGCCGGTGACCCGAGCTACCGGCACCTCATGTGGCTGTTCGCCCCGGTCGAGCCCGACGCGGCGTTCTGGGCCCGGCTGCGCCGGCACACCGCGGCCCTGGCGGACTGCACGGTGGCACGCGCGGCCGAGCTTCAGTCGGCGCTTCGGGCGACGGCCGGCGACGGCGCCGCCGACCGCCGCGCGGCCTGGGCGTACGACGACGTCGGCGCCGGCCACAGCCGGCTGTAGACCTGTTCGAGGACCTCGGCCTGCGCCTCCCACGTCCACCCCGCCAGCAGGCCGGGCTTGTCGTAGGCGGCGCGGTAGCGGGCCAGGTCGGACACGACCGCGCGGACGGCGCGCACGTAGTCGGCGAGATCCTCGGCGCGGAAGACCTCGCCCTGCCCGGTCGCCCGGATCGTCGCCGCGGCCACCCGCACGTCGCTGGACACGATGGGCAGGCGGGCCTGGGAGTACTCGTAGAACTTGGTGGACAGCGCGATCTCGTAGTTGGGCCAGCGGTGGATCGGGCTCACCCCGACGTCAGCCGAGGACAGGAACTCCACCACGTGCCACGGGGAGACCATGGGCACGACGTGCAGGCGGTCGGCCACGCCGAGCTCCGCGGCACGATCAACCAGTTGCCGCACGTAGGGCTGGTCGGGGCGGGGTACGACGAAGGCGACGTGGACGTCGGGCAGGGCGGGCAGTCCGTCGACCATCAGGTCCATGCCCCGGTGCGACGCCGCCACCCCGCTGTACACCAGCAGCGGCGTGTCCGTGCCGACGCCGCACACCGCGCGCAGGTTGGGCGTGGGCGTGTCGTCCGCGATCGAGATGCGCCGCATCTCCGGCGTGTTGTGCACCACCGCGGGCCTGGCACGCAGCCCGTGTCGTTGGCGCAGCAGGTCCGCGAGATCATCGGAAACGGTCACCACGGCGTCGGCGACGGGCGCGTACTCCCGTTCCTGGGCGCAGTTGGCTTCCATCCAGCCGATGTAGGAACGCCAGGGCCGGATGCCGGGAAGGTACTCGTGGGCGTCCCAGACCAGCTTGACCGGGCGGCCCTTGGCCCGGGCCCGCAACGCGGCGCGCGCACCGACGCCGAGCATCCGGAAGTCGTTGGCGTGGATGATGTCGGGCCGCAGTTCGTCGATGCGCTGGGCGAACGCTATCTCGTACGCCCACAGGTGGGGGTCGACCCGTCGCCAGTAGCCCGCGCCGCCCACCGCCCGCCAGAACCACAGCCGGGCGCGGTCGCGCAGGTCCTGTCCGGCGTCGTTGGCGGCGCGGGTGGCGCGCAGTTGGCGGCTGCGGATCGCCACCCAACGGTGCGCCATCCGGATCAGGAGCAGTTCGGCGCGCTGCGCCAGCCGGCGTGCCCCGACCGCCCGGGCGGTGCCCGCCGCGACGGCCAGGTCGAGCCGCACCACGCGCTCGTCCCGTTGCGCGCGCCAGGCCCACATCTGCTGCTGGCGCAGCGTCACGATGCCCGTCTGCGGGTACGCGAGCGGCCGGGTGAGCCGGCGCCGGTATCCCCGGGTGCGCCGGGCCAGGGCGTTGGACACCGCCAGCAGCTCGACCCTGGCCCGGCCGAGTTCGAAGGTCTGCGGCTGTTCGTTCGGGGCACGTCCCAGCAGGGTCACGTCCCAGCCGGCCTCGGCCGCCGAGTACGCCGTCTTCTGCACGCGGGAGTCGCCATGAACCAGGGTGTCGACGATCATGACGATTCGACCGCGGGCGGCCGGACCGCTCGTCCCAGCTGATTGCATGAAAGCGATCTCCTCGATGCTCGGTAGGGGCAGGTCGAGAAACATTAGACCGGATGATCCGTCTAAAAGTGCACCATCCTACGCGTGTCTCCTAGCAGGGTTTAATCCGTTATATATGGAAACCACCCACACTTTGATCTTGGAGATGCCCCATGAGCGTCGGCGTCGCACAGGTCGGTTTCGGGTACTGGGGGCCTAATCACGCGCGGAACCTCAGCACCCTGGCCGGCCGGTCCTTCCGGTACATCGTCGAGACCTCCGAGTCCCGCCGGGCCGAGGCGGCCCGACTGCACCCGTACGTGCGGGTCGTGGAACACCTCGACGAGGCGCTCGACGATCCTGAGGTGCACGCCCTCGTCATCGCGACCCCCGCGGCCACCCACGCCCCGCTCGCCCGCCGGGCGCTCGACGCCGGCAAGCACGTCCTGGTCGAGAAACCCCTGGCCCTCAGCGCGGTCGACGCCGCGGGGCTGGCCGAGCGGGCCGACAAGCTGGGGCTCGTGCTCATGGTCGGCCACACCTTCGAGTTCGTCCCGGCGATCCGGTGGATGCGGGAGTACCTGCTCAGCGGCGAGGCGGGGGACCTGCTCTACCTCCACGGCCAGCGGCTCAACCTCGGCCGGGTGCAACACGACATCAACGCGTTCTGGTCCATCGGACCGCACGACGTGTCGATCGCGAACTACCTCGTCGGGAGTACCCCTGAATGGGTGTCCGCCCGGGGCGCGCGGTACCTCAACGACGATGTCGAGGACGTCATGTTCGTCACCGCCGGGTACCCCGGAGGGGTGCTGGCCCACATGCACGTCAGCTGGCTCGACCCGTCGAAGACCCGGCGCACGACGCTCGTGGGTAGCCAGCGCATGCTCGTCTACGACGACCTCGACCCCGACGCCAGCCTGCGCATCTACGACAAGGGCGTGGACCGGATGGAGGCCGACCCGTTCGGCGCCTGGCGCTACCGGATGCGCAGCAACGGCATGCACGCCCCCGCGCTGCCCACGGTGGAACCGCTCAACGCGCTGGTGAGCCACTTCCTCGACTGCGTACGCACCGGCGAGCAGCCGGTCGTGGACGGCTGGAACGGCGCCCGGGTGGTGGCGGCGCTGGAGGCGGTCGACGCCTCGCTGCGGGCCGACGGCGCGCGGGTGGAGGTGCGGCTGCCGTGGTCGATGCGCGACTGACCGCCGTCATCTGGCCCGACGTCCAGCTCGGCGCGGACGCCGTGGTGGAGGAGTTCTGCCTGGTCGGTCGGCCTGCCACCGACCAACCCACGCCCACGGTCCTCGGCGACGGCACGCTCGTGCGCAGCCACACCGTCATCTACGCGGGGGTCCGCGCCGGCGCCGGCTTCGCCACCGGCCATCACGCGCTCATCCGCGAGGACACGGTGCTCGGCGACGACGTGTCCATCGGGTCGCTGTCCGTCGTGGAGCACCACGTCAGCATCGGCGACCGGGTACGGGTGCACTCGCAGTGCTTCATCCCCGAGTACTCGGTGCTGGAGGACGACGCGTGGCTCGGGCCGCGCGTGACGCTGACCAACGCCCCCCGCCCACGCTGCCCGTCCGTGTCGTCCTGCATCGCCGGGGTCCACGTGGGCCGGGGCGCGCGGGTCGGCGCCAACGTGACCATCCTGCCCGGCGTACGGATCGGGGCGGGTGCCCTGATCGGCGCCGGCGCGGTCGTCACCCGGGACGTGCCCGACGGCGCGGTCGCGGTCGGCGTGCCGGCCCGGCACGTCGGCGACGTCGACCAGCTCGGCTGCCCCGCCGGCCTGGACCACCAGCCCTACCAGTTCCCGCACCAGCAAGCCCGCCACGACGCCTGCCAGGGAGGCCATCATGTCTATTCCGCTGGTTGATCTCAACGCCGCCTACGCCCGCCAGCGCGCCGACATCGACGCCGCCATGGCCGAGGTCGTGAACAGCGCCCAGTTCATCAACGGCCCGCAGGTCGGCCTCTTCGAGGAGGCGTACGCCGGGTTCTGCGGCACCCGCCACGCCATCGGCGTCGGCTCGGGTACGGCGGCCGTGCATCTGGCCCTCGTCGCGCTCGGCATCGGACCCGGCGACGTCGTGGCCGTGCCCGCGCACACGTTCATCGCCTCGGTGGAGCCGATCACCTGGCTGGGCGCGACGCCGCGCTTCGTCGACGTGGAGGAGACCACCGGCTGCCTCGACCCGGTCGCGCTCAAGGGTGCCATCGACGGCGTCCGCGCGGTCATGCCGGTGCACCTGTACGGCTGCCCGGCCGACCTGCCCGCCATCGCGGCCGTCGCCGAGGACGCGGGCGTGCCCGTCATCGAGGACGCCGCCCAGGCGCAGGGCGCCGAGCTCACCGCCCCGGACGGCACGATCCACCGGGCCGGCTCGTACGGGCGGATCGGCTGCTTCTCGTTCTACCCCGGCAAGAACCTCGGCGCATTCGGTGACGCGGGCGCGGTCACCACGGACGACGACGCGTTGGCGGCCTCGGTGCGGATGCTGCGCGACCACGGCCGCACCTCCAAGTACGAGCACCAGATCGTCGGGTACGCCCACCGCCTCGACACGCTGCAGGCGGCCGTCCTGCACGCCAAACTGCCCGGCCTGGCCTGGGCCAACGAGCGGCGACGGGCGCTGGCGGCCAGGTACAACAGCCTGCTGACCGGCGTCGGCGACCTGGTCGTGCCTATCGAACCGCCCGGCCGACGCGGCATCTACCACCTGTACGTGCTGCGTACCCGCCACCGCGACGCGTTGCTGGCCTTCCTGCGCGAACGGGGCATCGGCGCCGGCGTGCACTACCCGGTCCCGATCCACCGCCAGCCCGCGTACGCGCACCTCGGCGTGCCCGCCGGAGCCCTGCCGGTCACGGAGGCCTGGGCGCGCGAGTGCCTGTCCCTGCCGCTGTACCCGGAGCTCCTGGACGAGCAGCAGGCCCGCGTCGTCGCCGCGGTGACGGCGTTCTTCGAGACCGCGGTGTGACCCGCGACTTCCGGCCCGACATCGCGGGACTGCGCGGCGTAGCCGTCGCCCTGGTGCTGCTGTGGCACGCGGGCGTGCCGCTCGCGCCCGGCGGGTTCGTCGGCGTGGACGTCTTCTTCGTCATCTCCGGCTTTCTCATCACCGGTCTGCTCGTCGCCGAGCTCGACCGGACCGGCCGGATCGACCTGGTCGCGTTCTACGCCCGCCGCTCGCGGCGGTTGCTGCCGGCCGCGGGCGTCGTGCTGCTGGCCACGTTGGCGCTGGGCTGGTGGTGCCTGCCGGCCACGCGGTGGTCCGACACGGCCGGCGACGTCATCGCGGCCGCCGCGTACGTCGTGAACTGGCGGCTGGCCGACCAGGCCGGCGACTACCTCGCCCAGGACCAACCGCCCAGCATCCTGCAGCACTACTGGTCGCTCGCGGTCGAGGAGCAGTTCTATCTGATCTGGCCGGTCCTGCTCGTGCTCGTCGGCGCGCTCGTCGCCCGCCGACGGGCGTCGGCACGGCGGCACGCACGCGAGCCCGGGTCGCGCGTGCCCCGCGCCTGGCTGCTCGGCGCGGTCGCCGCGGTGGGCGTGCCGTCGTCCCTGTGGTCGGCGTACCTGACCGACGCCGAGCCGGAGCGGGCGTACTTCGTGACCACCACCCGTCTGTGGGAACTCGCGTTGGGCGGTGCCCTCGCCCTCGGCGCGGCCCGGTTGTCGCGCCTGCCCCGCCGGGTCGCCGCGTGGCTCGGTTGGGCCGGCCTGGCCGCGATCGGCGCGGCCCTCGTGGGGTTCGACCGGGAGACGTCCTTCCCCGGCTGGTCGGCCGCGCTGCCGGTCCTCGGCGCCGCCCTGGTGATCGCGGCCGGTCCCGCGGCGGGCCGGGCCGGGCCGGCCCGCGTGCTCGACACCGGGGTCCTCCGGGCGCTCGGTGCCATCTCGTACTCGCTGTACCTGTGGCACTGGCCCCTGCTCGTCGCGGCCGAGGCACGTTACGGGGAACTGTCCGCGCTCGCCGGCCTGGTGGTCGTGACGGCGTCCGTCGTGCCCGCGGCGCTGACGTACCACCTCGTCGAGAACCCGTTCCGCTACAGCCGGCACCTGGTGCGCGTGCCAGCCCGCGCGCTGCGGCTCGGGGCGCTCAGTGCGGGCGTACCCGTGCTCGTCGCGGTTGTCCTGCTGACGACCGTGCCGTCCGTGGCCGGCAACGCCCCCGGGTCCGCGCCCGGCGCCGCCGTCCTGCGGCCGCAGCCCCGGGACGACCCGGCCGGCTCGCCGGCGGACCGGGCCACCGTGGTCGTCCCGGACCCGGCCGTGGCCTCGGGTGACATGCCCGCGTCCTACCGGAAGGGTTGCCACGCGGGGACCTACGGCAAGCTCACGACGTGCGAGTTCGGGGATCCGGCCGGCCGCCTGACGGTGGCGGTGACCGGCGATTCGCACATGGCGCAGTGGCTGCCGGCGATCGAGCCCGTCGCCACGGAACTGGGGTGGCGCGGGCGCATGTACACGAAGTCCTCGTGCCCGCTGCTGGATGCCGAGATCGTCAAGCAGTCCGCCCGGCAGGTGACGTCGTGTCTCGACTGGAACCGCGACCTTCGCGCCCTGCTGTCGGGCCCGCACCGGCCCGACGTTCTCATCACCAGCAGTGCGCAGTACCACGTCCGCCTGCCCGGGGGCGGCACGTCCGGCCGGAACGACGCCGCGGTGGTCGACGCGCTCCGCCGGACCTGGCGTTCCTTTGTGGACGCCGGCACCCGCGTAGTCGTCCTCCGGGACACGCCGTACCCCGCGCGGCACATCGCGGACTGCGTCGCGGCGAACCGTACGCGGCTGACCCGCTGCGCGTTCCCCCGGTCGGCCGCGCTGACGGGGACCGGCGAGGCGCAGGAGGAGGCCGCGCGGGACCTGCCCGGCGTCACGCTCATCGACCTCAACGACGCGATCTGCCCCACCGAGCGGTGCGCCGCGGTGATCGGCGGCGTGCTCGTCTACCGGGACAAGAGCCACCTCACCGCGACCTACGCGGCGTCGCTGCGGCCGAGGCTGAAGGACGCCCTCTCGGCCGCGTTCGCCCGGTCACGGCCCTAGCGCGGACGGGCCTTGAGCCGCAGGCGGCGGCTTAGCCAGCCCGTCACGTGGGCCCACGTGACCGGCCGCAGGTCAAGCGCGACGTCGCCCTCGCGGTTCGTCTTGAAGGTCGCGCGGTACACACCCCGGCCCAGCTGGCGGTAGACGGTGCGGCCCAGGCGCGGACCGGGGATGCGGATCGGCGCGTCGCGCTGCTCGCCCAGCCCGGCCAGGCGCAGCGTCAGCGGATGCCGCACGCCGCCGGGCGGGCACGCCTCGACCAGGGCGGTGACGGGCAGCCGCGCCCCCAGGGGCGCGCCCGCGTCGGCGGTGAGCGGGACGCTCACCTCGCCGGCCGCCACGTCGACGCGGGTGGCCCCGAGCGGCAGCGTCGCGCCCGGCGCCACCCCCGCCGTGACCGTGACGGCCCACTGCCCGCCCCGCGCGGTCAGGTCCACGGAGTCCACGGTGAGCCCGCGGGCCACCAGGCCCGCGGCGTGGTCGGTGACGTCGAACCAGCTGTCGGGCAGGCCGAGCGTGGCGTCGCGGAAGCACGGGTACGCCGCGTACGCCCGGCCGTCGGACACGACCACCGGCGGCCCGTCGCGGACGTCGACCGCGAGCGTGGCGAGCAGGGCGTCCAGCGCGCCGGCCCGGGCCAGGCTGAGGCGCAGGCGGCGGCGCTGGTCGAGCTTCCCGCCGATCCCGTCGGTGAGGTACAGCTTCGCCAGCCGGCCCACGCCCGCGCAGATCCATTCCTGGTCGTCGCGTTCGAGGGCGAGCAGCCCGGGTTCGAGCAGCTTGGCCGCCTCCCAGGTGAGCTGGCGCCGGTGCACCGCGTCGCGCGCCGGGCCGGCGGGCAGGAGCCGCTCCGCGCACGCCATGATCGCTTCGGTGCAGCGCAGCCGCTCCTCCGGGTGCGCGCTGTACGTGATGTTGCTGGCGTCGCCGCGCCGTACCACGTGGTAGTAGATCTTGTCAGCGGCGACCGAGACGCGCCGGGCGTGCGTCAGGGCCGCGAGCGTGAACGGTTGGTCGCTGGAGACGCTCAGCTCCTCGGGGTAGCGGATCGCGTGCCGTTCGATGAGCGCCCGGCGGAACAGTTTCACGTTGGACAGCGACCAGGCCAGCGCCGAGGTCGCCAGGTCGATGTCCACCGCCGTACGGGCGAAGATGCCCTGGTGGACGAAGCGGCCGTTCTCGCCGGCCATCCGGATCGCGACGACGTCGCTGGCGTGCGCGTCGGCCATGGCGACCGCCGTGGCGAGCGCGTCGGGCTCGAGGTAGTCGTCGGCGCCGACGAAGAAGACGTAGCGACCGCGCGCCCGCTCCAGGCCACGGTTGCTCGGCGCGGCCGGGCCGCCCGAGTTCGCCTGGTGGATCACCTCGAACGTGCCCGGGTGCCGGCGGGCGATCCGGTCGAGCCGGTCGCCGCTGCCGTCGGTCGAGCCGTCGTTGACGAGGACGACCTGCATCCGGTCGAGGCCGATGGTCTGCCGGGCCAGCGAGGCGAGGCAGCGCTTGAGGTACGGCATCGTGTTGTACACGGCCACCACGACGCTGACGTCCGCCATCACGGCCCCCCACCTGGACAGATAAGCCTGTCCAGTGAGCAGAACGACCGGCGGGCGGGCCCGTTACTCCGCGGGCGGCCCATAGCGCTTCTTGAGGACGCGCCTCTTGTTGGTGCCCTCCGCGTTCACGCCCTTCTCGATGATCGCGAGGTTGTGGTAGAAATGCGCCGCGACCACATTGAGGTCCGTGTACGTGGGGTGGTAGTCCTCGTCGACGAACTCTTCGTAGTTGAGCCCGTCCACCAGGGACTTGAGCATGCTCATGGACGTGTCGGTCGCGTCGCGTTCCTGACGACCCCGCCACTCGGGCCAGTACGACGTCTGGGTGTCCTCGACGACGTAGATGCCGCTCGGGGCCAGCAGCGGGAACAGGGTCTGGAAGGTCAGGATGACGTGCGGGCTCAGGTGACTGCCGTCGTCGATGATGACGTCCAGCGTGCCGATGTCCCGCGCGATCGCGCGCAGCGTGTCCGGGTCGGACTGGTCGCCCACGTACGTGGTGATCCGGTCCTCCTGGACATGCGACTTGTCCTCGAGATCGAGGCCGAAGATCCGGGCCCGGGGGAAGAAGTGCTTCCACATGCGCAGCGACGCGCCGCCCGCGCCGGGGCGGTTGTAGCCGCCGATGCCGATCTCGAGGAGGTTGATCGGCTCGTCGCGCAGATGCCCCAGGTGGCGCTGGTAGTGCGTCGTGTACCGGTGGGTGCCCCACTTGTCGGTCTTGAAATGGACCGCGAGGCGCGTCAGGTCATGCGCGATGTCCCGGACGTCGACCGGAGCCCCGGTTGCCGGCGCCACGCGTCGCCGCCGCCCACGTGGCACGAGCGGCCGGAGAGCGCGCCGAGCCAAGGATCGTACCTTCATCGCATTTGCCCTTATCTACGCGGATAAGGGCAATCATAACGTTGTGTCTGGATTTGGTTGGTCGGCTGCCATAAATCAGGGCCGCGGGCCGCCGGTAGGTCCGGCAGCCCGCGGCCCTGATCGGGTCAGCTGGCGGCGTAGCCCGGCATCGGGAAGCCGGCCAGCAGGTCGGCGACCTCGCCGGCGACGCGGTCGAGCGCCGCCTCGTCGTCCTTGACCACCGCGGTGATGGCCTCGTCGTACCAGGTGGCGACCTGGGGCATGTGCTCTTCGGTGAGGCCGCGGGTGGTGATCGCGGCGGTGCCCAGGCGGATGCCCGACGGGTTCCACGGCTTGCGCGGGTCGTACGGCACGGTGTTGAAGTTGAGCTCGATGCCCGCCCGGTCGAGCGCCTTGGCGGCCGGCTTGCCCTCGACGCCCTTGTCGGTCAGGTCGATGAGGATCAGGTGGTTGTCCGTGCCGCCGGAGACGAGGTTGAAGCCCCGCTCGACCAGGGCCGCGGCCAGCGCCTTGCCGTTCGCGACGACCTGCGCGGCGTAGTCGCGGAACGACGGCTGGGCCGCCTCGCCCAGCGCCACGGCGATGCCGGCCGTGGTGTGGTTGTGCGGGCCGCCCTGCAGACCGGGGAAGACCGCCTTGTCGATGGCGGTTGCGTGCTCGGCCGTGCTCATGAGCATGGCGCCGCGCGGGCCGCGCAGCGTCTTGTGCGTCGTGGTCGAGATGACGTCGGCGTGGCCGACCGGCGACGGGTGCGCGCCGCCGGCGACCAGGCCCGCGATGTGCGCGATGTCGGCCAGCAGGACGGCGCCGACCTCGCGGGCGATCGCCGCGAAGGCCGGGAAGTCGATGGTACGTGGGATCGCCGTGCCGCCGCAGATGATCATCTTGGGCCGCTCGGCGAGGGCGAGCTCGCGCACGTGGTCCATGTCGATGCGGCCGGTCGCCCGGTCGACGGCGTAGTGCACCGGCCGGAACCACTTGCCGGTCGCGGACACCGGCGAGCCGTGCGTGAGGTGGCCGCCGTGGGCCAGCTCCAGCGACAGGAACGTGTCGCCCGGCTGCAGGAAGGCCAGGAACACGGCCAGGTTCGCGGGGGAGCCCGAGTACGGCTGGACGTTGGCGTGGTCGACGCCGAACAGCGCCTCGGCGCGGGTGCGGGCCAGCTCCTCGATCGGGTCGACGAACTGCTGGCCCTCGTAGTACCGCTTGCCGGCGTAGCCCTCGGAGTACTTGTTCGTGAGGACCGTGCCGGTGGCCTCCAGGACCGCGGCGGAGACGTAGTTCTCCGACGCGATCATGCGGAGCTTGTCGTGCTGCCGGGTCGCCTCGTCCTCGATCAGACCGGCGAGCTGCGGGTCCGCGGTGGCCAGATGCGACAGGTTGGGTACGTGCATGAGCGTTCCTCCTGGCAGGAGCCGGCGACCGGGTCACCCAGGCGCGCGGTGTTCCCGATCTGCGGTCGCTCCCCGGTGGTCGATTCCACCTCGCGTGCGCCAGTCGCGGTCGTCGACGCCCACCTTACCGCCTGCGTCAGCAGGGCGGGGAGGCGCGCCGGCCGGGACAGGACGTGCCGTGCGGCACAGTGCACCAGCGCCGTACTGGTCAGTCGCCGGAGTACAAGCGGGCGAGATCGATGAGTTCGACGTCTTCGCGATGTGCGGCAGTGTGTGTCAGGTCGGACGTGAAGCCGCCACGGGCGAAGAGAATCAGCTTGGGCGGCCGGGACACCCGTTCGGTGGGAACCAGGGCCCGGAGATGTTCGAGTCTGTCCAACTCGCTGATGTTCATCGGTGAGTTGGTTCCCTTCGCCTCACCGATGGCGACGACGGAGGAGCCATCGCTGGACGTCTTCTCCTGCACCACAACGTCGAGTTCGTGGCCCTGCTTGTGTTCCTGGCACGCGACAGTCGCGGGCAGCACTGAGCTCGGCGCACCGCCCAAAGTTCGTAGGTCTGCATAATCGCGGCACCAGGCCCGCGCCAGGTCCTCGAAATGGGGTCCGTAGATCCTTGACGCCACCGTGTCGGCCTGTTCCTGCCAGACCCGCTCGGCGCGTCCGGAGATCAGCTCAGGTTCGTGGCGGGAGATGATCAGTTGGTGGAGCCGCACCACCGGTTCGCTGATGCGATAGACGCCGCGCTTGCTGCGTAACGCATCGTCAACCCGGTTCAGCAGCCCGATGTTCTCGAGTCCGGTGAGTGGGTGAGCAATGGCCGTACTGGGCCGGCCGAGCGCCGCCGCGATCTCGCTGCGCCGGGTCCGGCCAGCGCTGATCGCTGACAATACTGCCGCGTACGAAGAAGGGTCTGTGATCGTCGGTTCCTCGCGGAGGAGCAGATTGCCTTCGCGGAACATGGCGGACGCGGGGTTGAGGAGTCGTCGCGTGACCCAGGCATCGAAGGATCGAGCGTCGGAGGGGCCCACGCCTCCGGACATTTCCAGGTAGGCGGGGGTTCCACCAAGCAGTGCGTTCACCCGGAACGCGAGCTCGGGCCGGTCCAGAAGTCCCCAGAACGCGGCGGCCTCCCGGTAACCGAACGGCCTGACCACCAGTTCCAGGACCGCGCGTCCCCGCAGGGGCGCGCCGCCACCAAGCAGTTGGGTCATGGTGGTCAAGGCGCTGCCACACAGGATGAGCCGGGTTCGGGTGTGCTCCTTGGCGTGGCTCAACGGGCTGAGCGCCTGTTGCAGGTACGACGGCAGCGCCGGCGTCGCGGCCGTGAGATAGGGAAACTCGTCGATGATGACGGGCACCTGCCGGTCTTCACCCAGGCGGAGCAATTCCGCCAGGGCCTGCCGCCAGTCGGTGAACGCGACGGGAACACCGAGACCTCGGTGCGCGGCGTAGGCGGCGCCGAGGTCAGCAAGGTTCATGGCCTCGGTCTGCTGCGTTGCCGCGAAGAGAAAGCCGCCCAACTCGCGGCTCAGGAGTTCGAGAAGCAGCGTCTTGCCCTGCCGGCGACGACCGTAGACCAGACCGAGCGTCGCGCCGGCAGTCGCGGACGAGGCGAAGTCGACCAGTTCAGACCACTCATGATCGCGGCCGAACAGGCGTGATGGCTTTACGGTCACGACAGAATGATAGCCAGACCTATAATAGGTCTGGCTATCATTCTCAGGCGGGCTACTCCGGGACGCGGCGGTAGGCGCCGTCGCTGGCGGAGGTGGCCATCGAGGCGTACGCGCGCAGGGCGGCGGACACGGGTCGCTCGCGGTCGACCGGCGTGTACGGCCGGTCGCGCTTCTCCTGGGCGATCCGCCGCGCGTCGAGCACGTCGTCGGCGACGTTCAGCGCGATCGACCGGGCCGGGATGTCGATGGCGATCTCGTCGCCCTCCTCGACCAGGGCGATCAGGCCGCCGCCGGCCGCCTCGGGGGAGACGTGCCCGATCGACAGGCCGCTCGTGCCGCCGGAGAAGCGCCCGTCGGTGATCAGCGCGCAGGCGCGGCCCAGCCCGCGCCCCTTGAGGAACGACGTGGGGTAGAGCATCTCCTGCATGCCGGGGCCGCCCTTGGGGCCCTCGTAGCGGATGACCACGACGTCGCCGGCGACGACGGACTTGTTGAGGATGCCCTCGACCGCCGACTCCTGGGACTCGAAGACCCGGGCCCGCCCGGTGAAGCGCAGGTTCTCCTCGGGCACGCCGGCGGTCTTCACGACGCAGCCGTCGGGCGCCAGGTTGCCGTGCAGGATGGCCAGCCCACCGTCCGCCGAGTACGCGTGCGCGATGTCGCGGATGCAGCCGTCGGCGGCGTCGGTGTCGAGCGTCTTCCACCGGTTCGTCGTGGAGAACGGCTCGGTGGTGCGCACCCCGCCGGGGGCGGCGTGGAACAGCTCGATGGCCTGCTCGCTGGCTCTGCCGCCGCGCACGTCCCACTCGCCCAGCCAGGTGTCCAGGTCGGGGGAGTGCACGGCGTGCACGTCGCGGTTGAGCGCGCCGGCCCGGTCCAGCTCGCCGAGCAGGGCGGGGATGCCGCCGGCCCGGTGCACGTCCTCCATGTGGTACTTCTGCGTGTTCGGCGCGACCTTGGACAGGCAGGGCACCCGGCGGGAGATCGCGTCGATGTCGGCGACGCCGAAGTCGAGCTCGGCCTCGCGGGCGGCGGCCAGCAGGTGCAGCACGGTGTTGGTCGAGCCGCCCATGGCCACGTCGAGCGCCACCGCGTTCTCGAACGCCGACCGGGTCGCGATGGCCCGGGGCAGCACGGAGGAGTCGTCGCCCGCGTAGTAGCGCCGGGCCAGGTCCACCACGAGGCGACCCGCCGTGGTGAACAGCTCGCGGCGCGCGGCGTGGGTTGCCAGCGTCGAGCCGTTGCCCGGCAGTGACAGGCCGATGGCCTCGGTGAGGCAGTTCATCGAATTCGCGGTGAACATTCCGGAACACGAGCCGCAGGTGGGGCAGGCGGAGCGCTCGATCGTGTCCAGCTCCGCGTCGGTGACCTTCTCGTCGGCGGCGGCGATCATGGCGTCGATCAGGTCGAGCTTGTGGGTCACGACGCCGTCGATGGAGACGGTCTTGCCGGCCTCCATCGGGCCGCCGGAGACGAAGACCGTCGGGATGTTGAGCCGCAGCGCGGCGAGCAGCATGCCCGGGGTGATCTTGTCGCAGTTGGAGATGCAGACCAGCGCGTCGGCGCAGTGCGCCTGCACCATGTACTCCACCGCGTCGGCGATGAGCTCGCGGGACGGCAGGGAATACAGCATGCCGCCGTGACCCATGGCGATGCCGTCGTCCACCGCGATCGTGTTGAACTCGCGGCCGATGCCGCCGGCCTCCTCGATCGCCTCGCTGACCAGCGCGCCGAGGTTGCGCAGGTGGACGTGGCCGGGGACGAACTGGGTGAAGCTGTTGGCGACGGCCACGATCGGCTTACCGAAGTCGGCGTCGGTCATCCCGGTGGCCCGCCAGAGGGCCCGGGCGCCGGCCATGTTGCGGCCCGAGGTGGACGTGGTGGAACGGAGCTGCGGCATGTGCCCAAGTGTGGCACCGCTGGCCGGAACGGCAAGTCACCGGCACGCGCAGCGTCCACGGGGCGGGAGTCATGATCAGGGAGTTCCGTGCCCGGGTGTCCGGTATCCACCGGACGCGCACGGGATCTCCCACGCGGGTGCGGGATAGGGCAGAGTGTGACCCGTGCCCCTCACCCCCGGGCTCCGCTCCATTGTGGAGATCACCGCGTTCGCCGGCGGCGGAGTCGCCGTCCTGTGCGTCCTCGCGGTGCTCGGCGCGCTGCGCGCGCTCCGCGACGCGTGGCGGCGGGCGTACGTGTGGCTGTGTGTGGGGATGGCCGCGAGCGCGGTCGCGCTCGCGGTGACCGCCCTTGCGGCGCACGGCGCCGACCGGGCGACGCCGGTCGCCTGGACGGCCGCGGTCGGCGGCGTCCTGGCCGCGGCGCCGTTCGTGATCGGCCTGCTCGACCTGCTCGGCCCCGACGCCGGCGCCCGGGCCAAGCTGCGCCACGGGCTGGACGGGTTCATCCTCGGCTCCAGTATCTTCTTCGTGGGCTGGATCGCGTTCATCGCGATCGCCGACGACCCGCTGACGCCCGGCCTGACCGCCCGGTTCCTGGTGATCGCCCTGCCCGCTGCCGTGGCCGCGTGCGTGGCCGGGCTCGCCGTCATGACCGCGGCGCGGGCGGTCACGCCGCGGCGGTTCGCCGTGCTCGCGGCCCTCGGCGCCGCCCTGGTCGCGGTGGGCGGCCTCGCGGGCGTACTCGTGTGCTGTTTTCCCGAGGCCGTGCGTGCGGGCAGTTCCGTCATCCCGGTCAGCGTGGGTTGCGTGTGCATCGCGGTCGCGGCGATCCTCGTGGGCCGCTCGGGCGCCGAGGTCGCGACGGTCGCCGAGCGCCAGCCGAACCACCTGTGGCTGACCCTGTGCGTCGGCGCGGCGTTCGTCGCCGCGGCCTTCGAGCTGATCACCACCGGGCAGCTCGCGGCGGTGAGCGCGATCGCCGGCGCCGCCGTCCTCCTGTCGCTGTTCGCCCGGCTGACCATCGCGCTGCGCGACGTCAGCGGGCACGCCGACAAGCTGGAGGTCAGCGAGAAGCACTTCCGCGTCATGGCGTACACGGATCCGCTGACCAACCTTGGCAACCGGCGGCGCCTGACCGAGCTGCTGCGCCACGAGCGCCCCGCCCGGGGCCTGGCCGCCGTCGTCGCGATCGACCTGGACGGCTTCAAGAACATCAACGACCTGCACGGTCACGAGGTCGGCGACGCCGTCCTGCTGGAGGTGGGCCGGCGGCTGCGGGCCAGCATCCGCCCCGGCGACGTGGCGGTGCGCCTCGGCGGCGACGAGTTCGCGGTGCTGACCTGGGCGCCCGAGGAGGTCGCCCGCACGGTCGCCGACCGGCTGCTCGTCGTCCTGTCCCGGCCGTACCAGGTGGGCGGGGTGACCGTCGACATCACGGCGAGCATCGGCCTGGCCAGCGGCGAGCCGTTGACCGTGTTCCGGCACGCGGACGTGGCGCTGCGGGTGGCCAAGCAGGGCGGCAAGAGCCGGGTGCAGCACTACGACAGCACGTACGACGGCTGGATCCGCCGCCGCGTCACCCTCGAACAGGGCCTGCGCCGGGCGATCGGTCGCAAGGAGCTGAGCCTGAGCTACCAGCCCGTCGTCGCGCTGCCCGGCGGGAAGCCGGTCGGTGTGGAGGCGCTGCTGCGCTGGCGCCATCCCGAGCTGGGTCCGGTGCCGCCGGGGGAGTTCATCCCGGTCGCTGAGGAGATCGGCATGATCGGCGAGCTGGGCCGGTGGACCGTGCACGAGGCCTGCCACCAGCTCTCCCTCTGGCTCGCCGAGGGCCACGACCTGTGGCTCGCGGTGAATGTGTCCGTGCGGGAGCTGCGGGGCCTGCGCTACGCCGAGCACGTCGCCGAGGTGCTGCGCGAGCACCACGTGCCGCCGCGGCGGCTCGTGATCGAGGTCACCGAGCAGAGCGTGGCGGACGATATCGAGGAGCTGGCCCGCCCGTTGGCCGCCCTGCGGGAGCTGGGCGTGCGGGTCGCGCTGGACGACTTCGGCTCCGGCTACTCGTCGCTGGGCCAGCTGTGGAAGCTGCCCGTCGACGTCATCAAGATCGACCGTGAGCTGGTGGCCGAGCCGGCCCGCCCGGGCGGCGAGGGAGTGACGCCCACCACGGCCGGCCCGCTCGTGGACATCGTGGTGCAGTTGGGCGAGCGGCTCGGGCTGCAGGTCGTCGCCGAGGGTGTCGAGGACGATGACCAGCGCTCGATCGTCGAGCAGGCCGGTTGCCACCTCGGTCAGGGCTATCTCTTCGGCCGGGCCATGCCCGCCGAGCGGGTGGAGGCTCTGTTGGCGGGCGCGGACGCGGAGTCCCTGGTAGACCCCAGTGAGCCATGATCGTTCACCACGATGTGAGATGAGTTGACGCGCGGCATGAGATGAGGCAGTCTGTGGTCATGTCGCACACCCGGCTCGTCCGAGTACTTCTCCGATAGCGCGTCGACCCCAGGTCGATGCGCTAGCCCGCGTGCTCCGGCACCCGGGCTTTTTTGTTGGATCCGGACAGCCACTCACGCGAAGGCATGGACGCGATGAAGTCACCCAGCGAATCAGCCAAGACCCGACCGGGCAGCGGCGCTACGCCGACACCGCCCGCGACCGGCGCGCCGTCGCCGCTCACCGTCGCGGCGGGGGTACGGCCCCACCCGCCGGCGGCCACCGTCACCCCGTCGGTCGAGACCCTCACCGGCGCCCAGTCGTTCGTCCGGTCGCTCGAGGCGCTCGACGTCGAGGTCGCCTTCGGCATCCCCGGTGGCGCGATCCTGCCCGCGTACGACCCGCTCTTCGACTCCCGCGTGCGCCACATCCTGGTGCGCCACGAGCAGGGCGCCGGCCACGCGGCCACGGGGTACGCGCAGGCCACCGGCAAGGTCGGCGTCTGCATCGCCACCTCCGGCCCGGGCGCGACCAACCTGGTGACCCCCATCGCCGACGCGTACATGGACTCGGTGCCCATGGTCGCGATCACCGGCCAGGTCGCGCGCGCCGCGATCGGCACGGACGCCTTCCAGGAGGCGGACATCCACGGCATCACGCTGCCCATCACCAAGCACAACTACCTGGTGCAGCGCCCCGAGGACATCCCGCGCGTGCTCGCCGAGGCGTTCCACCTGGCCGGCAGCGGCCGGCCCGGTCCGGTCCTGGTGGACCTGCCGAAGGACGTGCTGCAGGCGCAGACCACGTTCAGCTGGCCGCCGACGCTGGAGCTGCCGGGCTACCGCCCGACGCTGCAGCCGCACGGCAAGCAGATCCGTGAGGCCGCCCGCCTCATGGCGACGGCCCGCCGGCCCGTGCTGTACGTCGGCGGCGGCGTGCTCAAGGCGCACGCCTCGGCGTCGCTGCGCAAGCTGGCCGAGCTGACCGGCATGCCGGTGGTCACCACGCTGATGGCCCGCGGCGCGTTCCCGGACAGCCACGACCAGCACATGGGCATGCCCGGCATGCACGGCACGGTCGCGGCGGTCCTCTCGTTGCAGAAGGCCGACCTGCTCATCGCGCTGGGCGCCCGGTTCGACGACCGGGTGACCGGCAAGCTGGACAGCTTCGCGCCGGGCGCGGCGATCATCCACGCCGACATCGACCCGGCCGAGATCGGCAAGAACCGCACCGCGGACGTGCCGATCGTGGGCGACGCGCGCTACGTCATCGACGAGCTGATCGGCGCGCTGGAGGCGGAGTACAAGGCCGGCCACCGGGCGGACATCTCGCCGTGGGTGAGCCAGCTGAAGGACGTGCGCTCGCGGTACCCGCTGGGCTGGGAGGAGCCGACGGACGGCACGCTCGCCCCGCAGTACGTGATCAAGCGGCTGGGCGAGATCGCCGGGCCGGACGCGATCTACGCGGCGGGCGTGGGCCAGCACCAGATGTGGGCCTCCCAGTTCGTCTCGTACGAGAAGCCGTACACCTGGCTGAACTCCGGCGGCGCCGGCACCATGGGCTACGCCGTGCCGGCGGCCATGGGCGCCAAGGTCGGCAAGCCGGACACCACGGTGTGGGCGATCGACGGCGACGGCTGCTTCCAGATGACCAACCAGGAGCTGGCCACCTGCGCGCTGGAGAACATCCCGATCAAGGTCGCTGTGATCAACAACGGCAACCTGGGCATGGTGCGCCAGTGGCAGACGCTGTTCTACAACGAGCGCTACTCCAACACCGACCTGGGCACCCACAAGCACCGCATCCCGGACTTCGTGAAGCTCGCCGAGGCGCTGGGCTGCATCGGGCTGCGCTGCGAGACCGCCGCCGACGTGGACAAGACCATCGAGGCCGCCATGTCGATCAACGACGCCCCGGTGGTGATCGACTTCGTCGTCGGCAAGGACGCCATGGTGTGGCCGATGGTGGCCGCCGGCACCAGCAACGACGAGATCCTGTTCGCCCGGGGCATGCGCCCTGCCTTCGACGACGACGAGCTGTAGGTGTAACCGAGATGACCAAGCACACCCTTTCCGTTCTCGTGGAGAACAAGCCGGGAGTACTGGCACGAGTGGCCGGTCTCTTCTCCCGCCGTGGGTTCAACATCGACTCGCTGGCGGTCGGGGAGACGGAGCACCCCGAGGTCTCGCGCATCACCATCGTGGTCAACGCCGACGAGTCGCCGCTGGAGCAGGTCACCAAGCAGCTCAACAAGCTGGTGAACGTCCTCAAGATCGTCGAGCTGGAGCCGGCCGCCGCGGTGCAACGCGAGCTGCTCCTTGTCAAGGTTCGCGCCGACCGCGCGATACGGTCCCAGGTGCTGGAGACCGTCTCGCTCTTCCGTGCCCGCGTCGTCGACGTATCGCCGGACGCCCTCATCATCGAGGCCACGGGTACGCCGGAGAAGCTGGACGCGCTCCTGCGCGACCTCGAGCCGTACGGCATCAAGGAGATGGTGCAGTCGGGCCTGGTCGCGATCGGCCGCGGCGCCCGTTCGATCACCGCGCCGGTGCTGCGCGCGGCGTCCTGACAACTGGACCCGGGCGGAGCCGGCCACCGGCCCGCCCGGGTCCTGGAAGACAGTTTCAAGCAAGCGGAGTTACCCGAAAGGAAGCCAGCGGATGGCTGTGGAAATGTTCTACGACGATGACGCCGACCTGTCGATCATCCAGGGCCGCAAGGTCGCGGTCATCGGGTACGGCAGCCAGGGCCACGCGCACTCGCTGAGCCTGCGCGACTCCGGTGTCGAGGTGCGCATCGGCCTGCCCGAGGGCTCGAAGAGCCGCCCGAAGGTCGCCGAGCAGGGTCTGGAGGTCGGCACGCCGGCCGAGGTCGCCGCCTGGGCGGACGTCATCATGATCCTCGCGCCCGACACGGTGCAGCGTCGCGTCTACGCCGACGAGATCGCCCCCAACCTGTCCGCGGGCAAGGCGCTCTTCTTCGGCCACGGCCTCAACATCCGGTACGGGCTCATCGAGCCGCCGGCCGACGTCGACGTCTGCATGGTCGCCCCGAAGGGCCCGGGCCACCTGGTCCGTCGCCAGTTCGTCGACGGCAAGGGCGTCCCCGCGCTCGTCGCCGTCGAGCAGGACGCCACGGGCGGCGCGCTCGCCCTGGCCCTGTCGTACGCGAAGGGTATCGGCGGCACCCGCGCCGGCGTCATCAAGACCACGTTCAAGGAGGAGACGGAGACCGACCTCTTCGGCGAGCAGGCCGTCCTCTGCGGCGGCGCCTCCGCGCTGGTGCAGACCGGCTTCGAGGTGCTCACCGAGGCCGGCTACGCCCCCGAGGTCGCGTACTTCGAGTGCCTGCACGAGCTCAAGCTGATCGTGGACCTGATGTACGAGGGCGGCATCGCCCGGATGCGCTACAGCGTCTCCGACACCGCCGAGTACGGCGACTACACCCGTGGCCCGCGCGTCATCAACGCGGCGGTCAAGGACGAGATGCGCAAGATCCTCAGCGAGATCCAGAACGGCGACTTCGCCCGGGAGCTCATCGCCGAGGACGAGGGCGGCCGCCCGAACTTCACCAAGTTCCGCGAGGAGGGTGCCGCGCACCCGATCGAGGAGACCGGCAAGAAGCTGCGCGCCATGATGAGCTGGGTCGACCGCCCGATCACCGAGACGGCCTGACCCGTCCGAGCTTCCCAGCCTGTGCCGGGGCGACCATGCTGGTCGCCCCGGCACAGCTGTCTCCGCCCCGCTGCTGCCCCGCGCCTGATGTGCACACGTGGCCGCCAAGGCCGCGTCCCGCTTCGTCACATGTGCGCTTCTGGCGGGATGGCACGGTCCCTGCGATGTCGACGTGGGCATCTGGCGGGCTCGACGGCCGCCAACCGTGCATAGGTGGCGCGCTGCCCGCCGCGAGTGGTCTCGACGTGTGGCGTTTCTCCACGAAAATGTCCGCGCCCGACTCAACAGATCCGTGGCGTCGCGGGTTGTAGCGGTAACGGGCGTGGGGGGATGGATGACATTCGACGAGTACCTCAGGACGCGGGTGTCCGCGTTACTGCGCTTCGCGATGGTCGTGGCGTGCGACGCGCACCTGGCCGAGGACGTCGTCCAGGACGTCCTGGTCCGCGCGCACGGCCGCTGGCAGCGCATTGTCGCGATGGAGCATCCCGAGGCGTACCTCAAACGCATGGTGGTCAACGAGTGCCTGCGGTCCCGACGGCGAACCCGCCGGACCGTCCCGCTGACCCATGATTCGTTGGACGCCGCGTCCCCGCACCTGCCCGACCACGCGGGCGCCTACGGCGTGCGCGACGACCTCGTCCGCCGCATCGCCTCGCTGCCACCGAAGCAGCGCGCCGTCGTCGCCTTGCGCTACTACGACGGGCGGACGGACGCCGAGATCGCCGAGTACCTGGGATGCCGGGAGGGCACCGTGCGCGCACACGCCTCGCGGGCTCTGGCCACCCTGCGGACCGCCATGTCCGCTTCGACCGCGCACGGGAGGTACTGATGACCGAGCGAAGCGAGCACGACGAGATCTTCGCGGCCCTTGAGCGCATCGCCCATCAGGCACCCGCGCCGGACCGGGTGGTCCAGGGCCTGACCGGGCGGATCCGGGTCCACCGTCAGCGCCGCGCGTTGCTCACCATCGGCGGCGCGACTGTCGGCGCGGCGGCGGCAGGTGTGCCCGCCTTCTTCGTACTGCGTCCGGGCACCGACGCGGGACCGGGGCCGGGGCCGGCGGTCCCGTCGACCGGGCCGGAACCCTCGCCGGTCTCAGTGGCGCCGTCCATCGGGCCGGACCCCTCGCCCGCCGCCGGGAACACCTGGGCGCCGCTGTTGGTGCAGCCCACCTGGCTGCCCGCCGGTGTCGCCGAGTTCGAGCGGCTCGCCCGCACGGGTGGCGATCCCCGGCAGTTGCAGTCCTGGGCCGATCAGGAGTACCAGAACATCGCCCAGGAAACGAGCGGCGATATGGATGAAAGGGCCAAGCGGCTGGCGGCCACGAGGTTCGTGTCGATCGCGGTCACCCTGCCCAGAACTCTGGATCCCCAGCGGGCGGACGTTCCGGCCACGCAGGGGCCCGTCAGCGATCCGCGCGTGCTGGGGGGCGAGGCGAATGCCACGGTCAACGGCCAACCCGCGTACCGCAGCGAGCCCGGCGGGCCTGACCTGGCGGAACTGAGCTGGGTGCTGAACGGTTCGCTGGTCAGGGTCTCCGTCTCGGTCGCGGCCGGCGGGTCCGAGGCGGCGGCGCGGGTGGCTGCGTCTGTGGTGGCCGCGCAGCGGTCGGGCGTCGAGGTCGGCATGAGTTTCGGGTGGCTGCCGGAGCGGGCCAGGGGCCTCCCGATGGAGCTGATCTCGACGGTTATGGGCGCGGAGTGGGCGCAGGTGATCGACATCTTCAATAACGACATCGACGGTGACGATCCCGGCGTGCGCGCGTTGCTCAGCTCGACGAAGCCGGCCGTGATGGTCGACCAGCAGCCGACGACCGTACGGGGTCGGCGGGGGGTCCTGACGGACGACGGTTACGTGACGGTCCAGTTGGCGGACGGCTCGTGGTTGCAGATCGGTGGGCGTGCCTCGTCCGAGGCGGTGCGGCTCGCGGACAAGCTGGTGATCGGGCCGCCCGCGTACCGGGGGTGGTCGGGTACGCGCTGAGCCGTGTCGCCGCGCGTGGCGCGTAACCCTTCGGAAAAGGTTCGGTTGAACCGAGAAATTCGGACAAAAGGTCTGAAATCTACCGAGGGAGCGCCATGTTCAAGCTCTCGATGATCGGCGGCGCGCTGGCCGCGTCGATGATGTTCACTACCGCCGCGTACGCGGCGCCGCCCCGCAACCGCATCATCATCGACGTGGTGACCGCGAACGGCTCCGGCTGTCCCATCGGGACCACGGCCGTGGCCATGTCGCCGGACAACACCGCCTTCACCGTCACGTACAGCCGCTACATCGCGCAGACCGGCGCCGGGTCGGACCCGTTCGCCTTCCGTCGCAACTGTCAGCTGAACCTGAACGTGCACGTACCCAACGGGCTGACCTTCGCGGTCATGTCGGTCGACTACCGCGGCTTCGGTCACCTGGCGCGCGGCGCGAGCGGCCGGCACGAGGCGAACTACTACTTCCAGGGCCAGCCGCTCAACCAGCGCCTCGCCACGCCGTTCCGCGGCCCGATGGACCGCAACTGGCAGATCAGGGACCAGGCCGGGATCGCCGAGCGCGTCTACCGGCCCTGCGGCGTGCAGCGCAACCTGAACATCAACACCGAACTGCGGGTCAACCGGGGCAGCTCGAGCCCCCGGCAGGCGAGCTTCCTCACGATGGACTCCACCGACACCGCCATCAGCACCGTCTACCACCTGACCTGGAAGCGGTGCGGCCGATGAGGCGCCGCGTCGCGGCCCTCGCGGGCGTGGCCCTGTCGCTGCTGATGCCGGCCACGGCCGGCGCGGCGCCGGGAAACCGCATCGTGATCGACGTGGTGACCGCGAACGGCTCCGGCTGTCCGATCGGGACCACGGCGGTGGCGATGTCGCCGGACAACACGGCCATGACGGTCACCTACAGCCACTACTCCGCGCGGGTCGGGGCGGGCGCGGGGCCGGTCGAGTTCCGCCGCAACTGCCAGCTGAACCTGAACGTGCACGTACCCAACGGGCTGACCTTCGCGGTCGCGTCCGTGGACTACCGCGGCTTCGGCCATCTGGAGCGGGGGGCGGCGGGCCTGCACCAGGCCGCCTACTACTTCCAGGGGCAGGGCTCCACGCAGCGCAGCGGTCGGCGGTTCTTCGGCCCGATGGACGACGACTGGCAGGTCCGCGACGAGATCCCGATCATGGAACGGGTCTACCGCCCGTGCGGCGTCCAGCGCAACATCAACATCAACACCGAGCTGCGGGTGTACGGGGGCCAGTCCGACCTGCGTAACCCCAGCTTCCTGAACATGGACTCCTCGGACGTCGAGTTCAGCACGAAGTACAACCTGACCTGGAAGGCGTGCCCGACCAGGTGACCATTCGGCCTCGCCAGATGTGCACCTGTGCCGGGCACCCGCCCACCGTGCACATCTGGCGAGGCCGGAGTAGCGACGTGTGGACCGTTACGCCTGGAACTCAGCGCGTAATTACCTGCGTGACGGTCCAAATGTCGGCTTGCTCCTACGGCAGGCGGCGTGGTGCCACCGGCGGTGGAGTTACGCGGGTGGGCCCAGGCCGAGTCGACGAGCGCGCCGCCGGAGGGTGACGCACCGCGTCGGGTCTGGCCGCCGGCGCCCGCCGCCGTTCGGCGGGCGATGTCGAGGCAGACGCGGACGCTCGGGCTGCCGGCCATCGTCGAGCGGGACGGGTTGACGGTCCAGCTCGGCTCGACCGGGGACCTGTCGGAGCGGGCCGCCCGCCGCGGCTTCCGACCCGCCAGCGGCGTACTATGTGATGTTTGTCTGGTTTTTGCATGCGTGGCGGTGTGGGCTGGGACTCCGGTGCGGGGCAGAAAGCGCTTACGATCGGCGGCAGCCAATGCGGAGCGCGACGTGGCGTTCCCGTTCGTCCACCCATACGCCCGCGTTTCGCTGAGCCACCGCGAGGAAGCATGCCTGCTGTCGTCCTCATCGCTGAAGAACTCGCCCCCGCCGCGCTCGACGTGCTCGCGCACGACTTCGACGTGCGCCACGTCGACGGCACCGACCGGCCCGCCCTGCTGGCCGCGCTCGCCGACGCCGACGCCGTGATCGTGCGCAGCGCCACCCAGATCGACGCCGAGGCCATCGCGGCCGGCGGCCGGCTCAAGGTCGTCGCGCGCGCCGGCGTCGGCCTCGACAACGTCGACGTGGCGGCGTCCACCGCCCGGGGCGTCATGGTGGTCAACGCGCCCACCTCCAACATCGTCTCGGCCGCCGAGCAGGCGATCGCGCTGCTGCTCGCGACCGCCCGGCACACCGCCACGGCGAGCGCCTCGCTCAAGTCCGGGCAGTGGAAGCGGTCCAAGTTCACCGGCGTGGAGATCCAGGGCAAGACCGTCGGTGTGGTCGGCCTCGGCCGCATCGGCGTGCTGTTCGCCCAGCGCATGGCCGCCTTCGGCACCCGGCTGGTCGCCTACGACCCCTACGTGCAGCCGGCCCGCGCGGCGCAGCTCGGCATCCGCCTCGTGGGGCTGGAGGAGCTGCTGCGGGAGAGCGACTTCATCTCGATCCATCTGCCGAAGACGCCCGAGACCGTCGGCCTCATCGGCGCCAAGGAGCTGCAGCTCGTCAAGCCGAGCGTACGCATCGTCAACGCCGCGCGCGGCGGGCTCATCGACGAGGCGGCGTTGGCCGAGGCGTTGGCCGAGGGCCGGGTCGGCGGTGTCGGGCTCGACGTGTTCGCCAAGGAGCCGTGCACCGACTCGCCCCTGTTCGCGTTCGACAACGTGGTGGCCGTGCCGCACCTCGGCGCCTCCACCCACGAGGCGCAGGACAAGGCCGGCCTGGCCGTCGCCAGGAGCGTGCAGCTCGCGCTGCAGGGCGAGTTCGTGCCCGACGCGGTGAACGTGCAGACGGGCGGCCTGGTCGCCGAGGACGTCCGGCCGCTGCTGCCGCTCGCGGAGAAGCTGGGTCGGGTGTTCACCGCGCTGGCCGGCGGCGTCGCGGCGAGCGTCACCGTCGAGGTGCGCGGCGAGGTGGCCAACAACGACGTCAGCGTGCTCAAGCTGGCCGCGGCCAAGGGCCTGTTCGCGCCCGTGGTGGCCGAGCAGGTCACCTACGTCAACGCGCCGCACCTGGCCGCCGACCGGGGCGTGGAGCTGGAGCTGGTCTCCTCGACGGAGGCCACCGACCACGTGAACCTGGTGACGGTGCGCGGCGCCAAGCCGACCGGTCGGCTCATCTCGGTGTCGGGCACGTATGTGCCGGGCCTGCGCGAGGTGCGCAAGCTGACCGAGCTGGACGGGTACGACATCGACCTCGTCGCGGACGGGCACCTGCTGTTCTTCCGGTACGTCGACCGGCCGGGCGTGGTCGGCGTGGTCGGCTCGATCCTGGGCGAGCTGGGCGTCAACATCGCCGCGATGCAGGTGGCGCGCCGCGAGGCGGGCGGCGAGGCGCTGATGATCCTCACGGTCGACTCGCCGGTGGACGCGGACACGCTGGCCAAGGCGGCCGCCGCGATCGGCGCGACGGCGTCCTCGACGGTCGACCTGACGGACTGACCCGGTACGTCGAGGCGGTGGCGGTCCCCGGACCGTCACCGCCTCTGTCGTGTCGGGGGTGGGATGGCGTAGGGTGCGTAGGTAAGCGCTTTCCAGCTTCCCTCCACGGCCGCCGCAAGGAGAGACCCGCCGCGATGCTGCACATCAACGACGACCTCACCGCGGCCGACCTGCTGCCCAAGATCGACCACATGTGGCAGCTGTCGGCCAGCAAGATCGAATCGATCGACGAGAGTTGTCCGCCGGGCACCGCCGCGCCGGTGTTCACTGTCGACGGTCGGTACACGGCGCGCGGCTGGACCGAGTGGACCCAGGGCTTCCAGTACGGCTCGGCCGTCCTGCAGTTCGACGCGACCGACGACGAGCGCTTCCTGACCATGGGCCGCGACCGCACCGTCACCGCGATGGCCAGCCACGTCAGCCACATCGGCGTGCACGACCACGGCTTCAACAACGTCAGCACGTACGGCAACCTGTGGCGCCTGCAGCGCGAGGGCCGCATCGCCGACGATGCCCGCGAGCGCGACTTCTACGAGCTGGCCCTGAAGATCACCGGCGCCGTGCAGGCGTCGCGCTGGCGCACCACCGCGGCCGGCCACGGCTACATCTACTCGTTCAACGGGCCGCAGTCACTGTTCGTCGACACCATCCGCTCCTGCCGCGCCCTGTCCGTGTCGCACCTGCTCGGGCACGTGCTCATGGGCGAGCAGGACCAGCGGATCTCGCTGCTCGGCCGCCTGATCGAGCACGCCCGCTCGACCGCGAAGTGGAACATCTACTACGGCGAGGGCCGCGACAGCTACGACCTCAACGGGCGCACCGTGCATGAGGCGCTGTTCAACGTCAACGACGGAAACTTCAGAGCCCCGAGTACGCAGCAGGGCTACTCGCCGTTCACCACGTGGACGCGGGGTCTCGCGTGGGCGATGGTGGGCTACCCGGAGCAGCTGGAGTTCCTCGACATCCTCGACGACGCCGAGCTGTCCCCGTTCGGCGGGCGGGACGAGGTGACCGCCCTGTTCCTGCGCGCCGCGCGGGCCACCTGCGACTTCTACCTCGAGCACACCCCGGTCGACGGCATCCCGTACTGGGACACGGGCGCGCCCGGTCTGGTCCACCTCGGCGACTACCTCGACCGCCCGGCCGAGCCCTACAACGCGCACGAGCCGGTCGACTCGTCGGCCGCGGCCATCGGCGCGCAGGGCCTGCTGCGCCTCGGGCGCTACCTGAGCGGGCACGGCGACGCGGAGGCGGGTCGGCGTTACTGGCAGGCCGGGTTGACCGTGTCGGACACGCTGCTCGCCGAGCCGTACCTGAGCACCGACCCGGCCCACCAGGGCCTGCTCCTGCACTCGGTCTACCACCGCCCCAACGGCTGGGACCAGGTCCACGAGGGCCAGTCGGTGCCCAACGGGGAGTCGAGCATGTGGGGCGACTACCACGCCCGCGAGCTGGCCCTCTACCTCGGCCGGGTGGCCAAGGACGGCCAGTACTACACGTTCTTCGGGCCCGCGGAGGTGCGGGCATGACGAGGCCGGTCGCTCTTGTCACGGGGGCCTCGCGGGGGATCGGGCGCGGAATCGCGCTTGCTCTGGCCGCGGCTGGGCACGACGTCGTCGTGAACTACGCGTCCAACGCGGATGCCGCCAAGGAGGTCGGAGAGGCGATTGAGGCGGCCGGCGGGCGCGCGGCGCTGGTGCGGGCCGACGTGTCGTCGGCGGCCGACCGGGAGCGGCTGGTCGGGGAGACCTACGCGGCGTTCGGGCGGCTGGACCTGCTCGTGAACAACGCGGGCGTGGCGCCCAACGTGCGCGCCGACCTGCTGGAGGCGGGGGAGGAGTCGTTCGACCGGCTCATCGCCATCAACCTCAAGGGCCCGTACTTCCTGACCCAGCTCGTCGCCAACCGCATGATCGCCCAGATCGGGGCGGGGGTCGTCACGTCGCCGCGCATCGTCACGATCTCGTCGATCAGCGCCTACACGGCGAGCGTGAACCGGGGCGACTACTGCGTCGCCAAGGCCGGCCTGGCGATGATGACCACGCTGTACGCCGCCCGACTCGCCGAGCACGGCATCAACGTGTACGAGATCCGGCCCGGCATCGTGGCGACCGACATGACCGGCGCCGTCACCGGGAAGTACGACCGGCTGATCCACGACGAGGGCATCACGCCCATCCGCCGCTGGGGCAAGCCCGCCGACGTGGGCGCGGCCGTGGTCGCCGTGGCCAGCGGCCTGCTGCCGTTCAGCACCGGCCAGGTTATCGACGTGGACGGCGGGTTCCACCTGCGCGCCCTGTAGAGGCTCGGTCGGGGCGCCCGCCGAAGGGGAAGGCGGCGGGCGCCCCGACCATGCGCAGGAGTAGCGGATCACGGGCTCCACCGGCGGGTGCAAGGTGCGCTCTCTGTGATCGGGCCGACTACTGAGAGAAACGGTCGTCAAGAGTCCCTCAAGAAGCTTTTGGTGGCCGTTTCTGTCGGGTTATTGTCATCCCCGAACTGAACAGCGGCACATCTGGTAGCAGCCGCAGCAGTTCTCGTCAGGTGCAACACGGATGTGGCACTAGACCCGATCGAGACGGACCGTCGGGGTTACCCACCGTGCGTGCACCACGCTGGGCACCTCCTCCGACGGCTGCGTCGATCGACTCCGTTTGTCGCACTGGATCGAAGGGGAACCGCCATGCTCACCAAGAAGCGTCTCGCCGCCGTCGCCGCCATCGGCGTGACCGGCGCTCTGTTCGGCACGGCCGCCTTCGCCAGCGTGCCCGGCTCCGACGGCACCATCTCGGGCTGCCGCAACACCAAGACCGGCGCGCTGCGTGTCATCGACTCGAAGGCCAAGTGCGCCAAGGGCGAGACCCTGCTGCGCTGGAACGTGAAGGGCCAGACCGGCGCCACGGGCAAGACCGGCGCGCAGGGCCCCATCGGCAAGACCGGGGCTACTGGTGCGACCGGCGCGACCGGGGCGACTGGCGCGACTGGCGCGACTGGCGCGCAGGGTGCGACCGGCGCGCAGGGTCCCGCGGGTCCTCAGGGTGCCACGGGTGCCGCTGGTCCGCGGGGCGAAGCCGGCCCCGCCGGCCCGCAGGGCCCGATCGGCGCCACCGGCGCCCCGGGCGCGAAGGGTGCCACCGGCCCGCAGGGCCCGGCTGGTCCCGCTGGCCCGGTCGGTCCCGCCGGCCCCACCAACGTCGTGAGGACGGCCGGTCCGGCCGTCACGATCACGGGCTTCTCGGCCATCGTGAGGGTCCAGTGCGCCGCGGGCGAGGTTGTCCTGGGCGGTAGCTACACCGTCTCGGGTGGCGGGGTGGACCAGTTCACGTCCCGCCGCGACCAGTCGGACGAGGCCAACCGTACGTGGCTGTTCGAGCTGCGTCGCGTCAGCGGGACGCCGAGGGTCTCGCCGTTCGCGGTCTGCTTCAAGGCCTGATGTTTTCGCTGGTCACGACGGGTGCCGAGGGCTCGGCGCCCGTCGTGGCATGTCCGGATCCTGGGACCGGTGTACCGCGACGTAGGATGGCCTCTTAACGTTCGTAGGAACGTGTGTCGAGGAGGACAGTGACGTGACGGTGGCGAGGATCGCGCTGGTGCCGGGTGACGGGATCGGCTCCGAGGTGGTGGCGCAGGGCCGCAAGGTGCTCGACGCGGTGCTGCCCGGGATTGAGGCTACCGAGTACGACCTCGGCGCGGCGCGGTACCACCGCACCGGCGAGGTGCTGCCCGAGTCGGTCCTGCAGGAGCTGGCCGGGTACGACGGCATCCTGCTCGGCGCGGTGGGCGACCCGAGCGTCCCGCCGGGCGTGCTCGAGCGCGGCCTGCTGCTCAAGCTCCGCTTCGCGTTCCAGCAGTACGTGAACCTCCGCCCGTCCCGGCTGTGGCCCGGCACCTCCGGCCCGCTGGGCAGCGTGAAGCCCGGCGAGATCGACTTCGTGGTGGTCCGCGAGGGCACCGAGGGCCTGTACGCGGGCGCCGGCGGCACGATGCACACCAACACGCCCGCCGAGGTCGCCACGGAGGAGAGCCTCAACACCCGCCACGGCGTCGAGCGCGTCATCCGCGACGCCTTCGCCCGCGCGGGCAAGCGCGAGCGGCGCAAGGTCACGATGGTCCACAAGACCAACGTGCTCACCCACGCGGGCGGCCTGTGGGCCCGCACCTTCGCCGAGGTGGCCCGGGAGTTCCCGGACATCGCCACCGACTACCAGCACGTCGACGCGGCGGCCATGTTCCTCGTGACCCAGCCGCAGCGCTACGACGTCATCGTCACCGACAACCTCTTCGGCGACATCCTCACGGACATCGCGGCCGCCGTGACCGGTGGCATCGGGCTCGCCGCGAGCGGGTGCATCAACCCCGAGCGCGACTTCCCGTCGATGTTCGAACCCGTACACGGCTCGGCCCCGGACATCGCGGGCCAGGGCGTAGCGGACCCGGTGGCGGCCGTCCTGTCGGTCGCGCTCCTGCTGGACCACCTCGGCCACCCCGAGCAGGCCCGCCGGGTCGAGCACGCCGTAGCCGTGGAGCTGTCCTCCCGTACTCCGGGGCAGGCCCTGCGCACCGATGAGGTCGGCGACCGCCTGGCGGCCCACGCCTCCGCCGCCTGACAGCCTGAGCCGTCTTTTTGGCGAAGGTGGAAGGCGGCAAGACCGCCTCCGCCTAGATCAGACGGCAAGCAGTCCGCCGCCTGACCGGGCGGCGGACTGCTTTTGCTTTTCCGCCCCCATCCTGTCGGCTGAACGCTCGTTCGGGTAGGTTGCAGGCACGGGGCATTCCACATACCTGAGTCCTCTTGGAGGCAAGCGATGGCTGGTGGTGACCACCTCGATTTCGAGATTCGTCCGGCGTCGCAGCCGGTACCGGCCGTCGAGCGCGCCGCGCTCATGGCCAACCCGGGCTTCGGCCGGGTCTTCACCGACCACATGGTGACCATCCGGTACGCCGACACCAAGGGCTGGTACGACGCCCGCGTCGAGCCGCGCGCCCCGATCCCGCTGGACCCGGCGGCGGCGGTGCTGCACTACGCGCAGGAGATCTTCGAGGGTCTCAAGGCCTACCGGACCGCCGACGGCGGCGTGACCACGTTCCGGGCCGACGCGAACGCGCGCCGGTTCCGCGACTCGGCCACCCGGCTGGCCATGCCGCACCTGCCCGACGAGCTGTTCCTCGGTTCCATCAGCGAACTGGTCACAGTGGACCGTGACTGGGTGCCCACCGACCCCGAGGGCAGCCTCTACCTGCGCCCGTTCATGTTCGCCAGCGAGGTGTTCCTCGGCGTGCGACCCGCCAACGAGTACCTGTACTGCCTCGTCGCGTCCCCGGTGGGCGCCTACTTCACGGGCGGGGTGAAGCCCGCCACCATGTGGATCTCCGCCGAGTACACGCGGGCGGCGCCGGGCGGCACGGGGGCGGCCAAGTGCGGCGGCAACTACGCCGCGAGCCTGGTGGCCCAGGCCGAGGCCATCGAGCAGGGCTGCGACCAGGTGGTCTTCCTCGACACGGTCGAGCAGAGGTACATCGACGAGCTCGGCGGCATGAACATCTTCTTCGTGCTCGACGACGGCACGCTGGTCACGCCACCGCTGACCGGCACGATCCTGCCGGGCATCACCCGCGACTCGGTGCTCACGCTGGCCCGGGCCGGGGGCCGGCCGGTCGAGGAGCGGCCGGTGAGCGTCGACGAATGGCGCGAGGGTGCCGCGAGCGGCCGGGTCGTCGAGACGTTCGCCTGCGGCACGGCGGCGGTGATCACGCCGGTCGGCGCGGTCAGGTCGCGCGGCTACGCGTTCACCATCGGCGGGGGTCAGCCCGGTCCGGTGACCATGGGGCTGCGCGAGCGGCTGGTCGCCATCCAGCGCGGCAGCGCCGAGGACCCGTACGGCTGGGTCAAGCGGATCCTGTAGGTCGTGCGCGGCGCGGGTCGACGGGCCGCGCCGCGTCGCGCAGGCCGGCGACGATCTGTTCCACCACGGCGTCGGGTCTGGCTCCGATCGACACGACGACCGGGTTCTCGTCCGGCGCGGGTTCCTCCAGGTCGGCGAGCTGCGCGGCGAGCAGTTGCTCGGGGAAGAAGTGGCCCTGCCGGCGGTGCAGGCGCGTGGCCAGGGTGCGGCGGTCGCCCTTCAGGTAGGCGAACCGCACCGGGCACGAGGCGGTCCGCAGCAGGTCGCGGTACTTGCGCTTGAGGGCCGAGCAGCCGACGACGGCGGCCACGCCCAGTTCGACGCCCAGTTCGGTGCGCGGCGTCCGGTCGGCGTGGTCGTTCATCCAGGCCAGGACGGCGTGCAGCCAGGGCCACCGGTCCTCGTCGGTGAGCGGGGTGCCGGCGGCCATCTTGGCCACGTTGGCGGGCGGGTGCAGGCGGTCGGCGTCGCCGAAGTGCACTCCGCACGCCGCGCCGAGCCGCTCGCCGATGGTGGTCTTGCCGCTGCCGGACACCCCCATCACGACCACGATGCCGCCCGTCATGCCGATGCCCTCCTGTCGCCCAACCATCAGGGTACGGACATGCGAGGTCCCCGCGACGCTCGCGCGCCGCGGGGACCCCACCTGACCACGGGTACGGTGCGTTCCGTTACCGGACCGTACCGCCGGGCGGGAACCCGTAGTAGGTGGCGTAGTAACCCTCCACCTTCTCCCGGTGCGCGGCATCGGTGTAGTT
Organism: Luedemannella flava; assembly: GCF_039528515.1. Classification (NCBI taxonomy): domain Bacteria; kingdom Bacillati; phylum Actinomycetota; class Actinomycetes; order Micromonosporales; family Micromonosporaceae; genus Luedemannella; species Luedemannella flava. Next base: position 4,043 of record NZ_BAAALT010000020.1, on the reverse strand, counting down.
GCCGGGCTCCACCTCGGGCGAGTTCTTGATCTCGTCCTTGGTGCGGTCGACGTAGACATTCCTGTCCACGTGGTCCACGTTGGTCACCACGCCGGCGGGCAGCATGGCCTTGTGGCCGAAGATCCACGGGCCGGTGTCAACGACCAGGAAGCTGCCGTTGGCCGCGCCGTGCACCTCCTCCACCTTGCCGCACCGACCGTCGGTGGCCTCCACGTGGTAGCCGATGATGTCCTGGGCGCTGGGCAGGCCACTGTCCGGCCGGAAGTTCCACGGGTCGAACGCACGGGTGGCGTCGAAGCCGCGCGTGGGCGGGGCGTAGACGTCATCGGCGGTCGGTTCGGGGGTCCGGAACGTGTTGTCCGCCGCCGGGTTCGGCGTCGGCCACTGGTCGGCGGTCTGCGGGTCGCGCGGCTCCGGCTGCTGAGTCGGGTACACGAGGCACCTCCCTTTCGCATCGTTGCGTCATCGGTCTATCAGAGGCGTACCCGTCCTCCGCGTGCCGCAATCCTCCCTGGCGCGAAGTTTCGTTCCCGACATGCGGAACGGAGCTTCTCCGTCACGGTCAGGTATGCAAGGGTGTTCGGCGTGGCACGACCCGCAAACCTGCTCATTATCGAATAGCGCGCGCAGACCGCCCCACCTGCGCGCGCAGACCTCTCGCATCCGCGAGGGGTCTTTTTTGTGAGCCGGGTGAGCGCTGGACACGCCACTGAAAGGATCCGTCCTATGACGTACCAGGTCTTCGATACCAGCCTTCGCGACGGGGCACAGCGCGAGGGCATCTCGTACTCGGTCGTCGACAAGCTCGCCGTGGCGCGCCTGCTCGACGAGTTCGGCGTCACCTTCATCGAGGGCGGCTGGCCGGGCGCGATGCCCAAGGACACGGAGTTCTTCGCCCGTGCCCGCACCGAGCTGAAGCTGCGCAACGCGCAGCTGGTGGCGTTCGGCTCCACCCGCAAGGCCGGCGTCCACGTGAAGGACGACGCCCAGGTCCGGGCGCTGCTGGAGGCCGAGACGCCGGCCGTGTGCCTGGTCGCCAAGTCCGACGTGCGCCACGTCGAGCGGGCGCTGCGCACCACGCTGGACGAGAACCTCGCGATGGTCCGCGACACGGTCAGCTTCTTCGTCGCCGAGGGCCGCCGGGTCTTCCTCGACTGCGAGCACTTCTTCGACGGTTTCCGCTTCGACGCGAAGTACACCGCGTCGGTCGCCGCGACCGCGCTGGAGGCGGGCGCCGAGGTCGCCGTCATGTGCGACACGAACGGCGGCATGCTCCCGTCGATGGTCACCCGGGCGGTCGGCGAGGTCGCGCAGCGCCTCGCGGTGCTGCTCGGCGTCACCCCCGAGGAGGCCGTCGTCCGGCTGGGCATCCACTGCCAGAACGACACCTCCTGCGCGGTGGCGAACACGATCGCCGCGGTCGAGGCGGGCGTGCGCCACTTCCAGTGCACCGCCAACGGCTACGGCGAGCGGCCCGGCAACGCGGACCTGTTCGCGACCGTGGCCAACCTCCAACTCAAGCTCGGGCTGCCGGTCCTACCGGAGGGCGGCCTGGAGAAGATGGTGCGGGTCTCCCACGCCATCGCCGAGATCGCCAATCTCGCCCCCGACACCCACCAGGCCTACGTGGGGGCCGCGGCCTTCGCCCACAAGGCGGGTCTGCACGCGAGCGCGATCAAAGTGGATCCCGTGCTCTACAACCACATCGACCCTGCGGTCGTGGGCAACGACATGAAGATCCTCATCACGGAGATGGCCGGCCGGGCCAGCATCGAGCTCAAGTCCCGCGAGCTCGGCGTCGACCTGGCCGGCCACCCCGAGACGGCCGCGCGGGTGACCAACAAGGTCAAGCAGCTGGAGGCGGAGGGCTGGTCGTTCGAGGCCGCCGACGCGTCCTTCGAGCTGCTCGTGCGCTCCGAGCTGGGGGAGACCCCGGTGCCGTTCTCGCTCGAGTCGTACCGGGTGATCGTGGAGCACCGGGAGGACGGCGCGGTCGTCTCCGAGGCCACCGTGAAGGTCCGCGTGCGGGGCGAGCGGGTGATCGCGACGGCCGAGGGCAACGGCCCGGTCAACGCCCTGGACATGGCGTTGCGCCAGGCCCTGTCGCGGCACTACGTGCGCATCGGCGGCTTCGAGCTGTCCGACTACAAGGTGCGCATCCTGGAGGGCTCGCACGGCACGGGCGCCATCACCCGCGTCCTCGTCGAGACCGTCGACTCCGACGGTCGCGACTGGACGACGGTCGGCGTGCACGAGAACGTCGTCGAGGCGAGCTGGCACGCCCTGGTCGACGCGCTCACCTACGGTGTGGCCCTCACCCAGCCCGTCGGCTGACCCCGGCCGCCCGGGCCCGGCTCAGGGCCCGGGCAGCGCGAGGGTCGCGACGAGCGCCCGGTGGTCGGTGCGGCGCACCGTGACGGCGGCGAAGCCGCGCACCCCGATCCGCCGGTCGGCGAGCACGTGGTCGATGGTCACCTTGGGCGTCACGGGCACCCGCTCGCCGTAGTACGGCCAGGTGGGGGTGAGGCCGTCGCCCACGGTGGCCGCCGCGTCCCGGTACCCGGTGTCGATCAGGCGCCGCAGCGCCGCGTGGTCGAGCGTGGCGTTGAAGTCGCCGATGAGCACGCGCACCGGCCCGTCCGGGGTGGCGACCGGCTGCCCGTCGAGCCCGTCCAGCAGCAGGTCCGAGCCCGGGCCCAGGTTCGGCGGCACGGGGTGCACCGACTCGACGAGCACGGGCCGCGCCCCCGGCACGGCCACGGTCGCGTAGGCCTGCCGGAACCTGCCCGGGTTCACCCGCACGCCGGTCGCGCTCAGCGGATAGCGCGAGTACAGCCCCGACCCGCCGACCCCCTCGGCCGCGCCGTCGGTGTGCCGGTAGGCGAGCAGCGCGTCGAGCCCGGCGGCGGCCAGCCGGCGCTGGGCCCCCGGCGTGAACTCCTGCAGCGCCAGCACGTCCACCCTCCGGTCGCGCACCAGGTCGACGAGCTGCGTCGCGTCGGCCCCGCCGGCGAGCACGTTCGCCGACATGAACACCACGTCGGGGCCGGGCGCCGCGGGCCGCGCGGCGTCCGCGTCGGCCACACACCGGGGCAGTACGCAGCACGCGAGCGCGATCGTCGCGACGGCGGCCGCGAGCGCGGCCCACCACCGTCGCGTCGCGGCGGCGAGCGCGGCCACCGCGACGGCGCCCGCCGCGACGTAGGGCGTGAAGGCGATGAGCTGGAGCCCGAGCCCGCCCCGCTCCCAGCCGGCCACCCGCACGAGCGCCCACAGCGCGGTCGGCGCCACGCACGCCCACACGAACGCGGTCACGACGGGCCTTCGGCCCCGTCGCGGCTGCGGTGCGGCTTCGTCGTGCGCTGCGGTCTCCAGGTTCGTGGTCACCACGTCTAGGACACGGCTGCGGTGCCGCGCAACGTTGCGTCGCCGGCGCGGCGGGCGCAGCGCGGGCAGGTGCCGAAGACGTCGAGGGTGTGGCTGACCTCGGTGAACCCGTGCCGCTGGGCCAGCTGCGCGGCCCACCGCTCGACCGTGGGTCCCTCGACCTCGATGGTGGCGTTGCACCGGCGGCAGACCAGGTGGTGGTGGTGCGACCGGCCGCACCGGCGGAACAGCTGCTCGCCGCTGGTGGTGCGCATGCTGTCGACCTCGCCGGCCTCGGACAGCGCCTGCAGGGTGCGGTAGACGGTGGTCAGGCCCACCTGGTCGCCGCGCGAGCGTAGGTCGGCGTGCAGTTGCTGGGCGGTGCGGAACTCGTCGGTCGCCTCCAGCAGCGCGAGGATCCGACCGCGCTGGCGGGTGTTGCGGCTCGCGCCCGGCGCGGACGTCTGCGTCACGGCACGCTCCCAACGCTGCGCGGGCGGGACACCAGGTGCGCAGGTGGGGGAGCACCTGCGCACCCAGGCGGTGAATGTTGTCGAGTGTAGCGGCCGGATCGCCCGCCGCCTCAACGGCGAGCAGGAGCCGCGCCGCACGCGTGCCGGGCGTCCGACGGGGCGCGGCGCCCTCAGCGGCGGCGGCGCAGGCGGGCGCGGACCGCG